>NZ_JBHWUW010000022.1:0-127008 GCF_042737245.1 Streptomyces sp. NPDC060002 | reverse complement strand
GGCCCACGCCTCGTGGCGTGGGCCCTCCGTCCTGCGCGCGGCCGGCTCACCGCGTGCTGACCACCACCGTCTTGGCCGCCTTGTCGTGCAGACCCTGCTTGTAGGGCTTGTCGAAGAAACTCCAGCCGCCGCAGATCGCCGTCCACACACAGGCGCAGCAGAACGCGAACGGCACCCACAGCACCAGGGCGCGGATCAGCGAGGTCTGCGTGGAGGGCGTGGAGCCGTTGTCGAGGTTGGCCACGCGCAGGCCGAGCCACTTCTTGCCCAGCGTCTGGCCGGACTTGGCGGTCAGGATCGTGTCGTACGCGACGTACAGGATCGCGGCGAGGAGCTCCCGCCCGAAGGTCTTGCCGAACTCGATCTCGTCCGCGTCCACCGTGTACTGCGCGACCCCGAAGGCCCAGGCCAGCAGGGTCACCACGATGAAGACGAGGATCATGTCGATGATCCGGGCCAGTGTGCGCTTGCCGCTGTCGGCGAGCGGGGGCATCCCGGAGAGCGGGTCGGCGGGATAGCCGCCGTAGGGGTCGCCGCCCTGCGGACCACCGCCGTGGGGCGGGGGCTGGCCCGCCCCACCGCCGTAGGGATCGTGCGGTGCGTCGTACGGCGAGCCCTGTCCCGCACCGGACGGGGGCCGGCCCTGACCGTACGGGGGCTGCGGCGGCTCCTGCTGCGGGGGCCGCTTTCTGAACGGGTCGTCCTCCGGCGGCTCGCCGCCGCCGGAGCCGGGGGGCGGTTCGGTGGTCATGCCCCCGAGTCGACCGCGAACCCGCGGGCTCCGCATCCGGCGAGCGGCCGTCCGGGGGACGGGGGACGGGGGCGGTGGTACGGAGGTGCGGGAGTACGCGGGTACGGGAGCACGCGGGTACGGGAGCACGCGGGTACGGGGTACGGGAGTGTGGGTCAGCCGGCGACGAACGTGTGCGCCGCCTTGTCGTGCCAGCACTGCCGCCACGGCTTGTCGAACAGGCCCCATACGACGCCCACCACACCGACGACGAGCAGACCGGGCACGCTGTAGACGAGCCAGCGGCGCAGGGCCGCCCCGAAGGACGGGGGCCCGCCGCCCTCGATGTCCCGCACCTCGACACCGAACAGCTTCTTGCCCAGCGTGCGGCCCCACTTCGCGGTCGGCACGGCTTCGTAGACGATCCCGAAGACCAGCAGCACGGCGAGGACGATCCCGAGGTACACCGACGTCGTGCCGTCGAGCAGCCAGACGGTGACGGTCTCTCCGGTGAGTTTGGCGGCGTCGACCTTCGCGTTCACATGGTCGAGGGCCCTCACTCCCAGCGGCACGGCGGCGGCGGCGGTGACGGCCGCGAGGACGAGCGTGTCGACGAAGCGGGCGGCCAGCCGCTTGCCGAGGCCCGCGGGACGGGCCGAGGCCGCCCGCCGGGCGGCCGCCTGGAAGATGTCGTCCACCGGCGGCTTCCAGGGCGCGACGGGTCCGTCCTCCGCGCCCGCGAGCCGGTGCACCTGCTGCGCCCACGAGGGCTGCCCACCGCCGGGCCCCGCGGCCATCGGGACCGCTGCCTGGGCGGCGGCCTGCGGGGGCTGCGGCTGGGGGCCGGCGGCCTGCTGGGGCACGCTCGGAGCGGCCTGCTGGGGGCCGGAGAGGGCGGACGCCGGCGCCTGGGCGACGGGCTGAGCACCGGGTTGAGCACCGGGCGGCGCTGCCGGGAACCCCCCAGGGCCCTGCGGGGCGGGGGCCGGAGCGGGGGCCGGAACAGGCGCGGGGGCCGGAACAGGCGCGGGGGTGGGAGCGGGGGCCGGCGACGGTGCGGCAGCCGCGACGTGTGCCGGGCCCTGCGGGGCCGGGACGCCCGGGGGCTGAGCCGCCGCCGCACGCTCGGCGGCCGCCTTGCCGGCCCCGAAACCGGGCTGGGCGGGGGCGGCACCGGGACCGGCCGGCGCGCCGACCGGTCCCTGAGCGCCGAAGGCGGCCGCGCCGGGGCCGGTTCCCGCCGTGGGGGCGGGTCCCTGCGCTGCGGCGGGGAACGCGGCCGCGTTGCCCGCCGGGCCGGGCGTGCCCGCCGGCTGCGCGCCGGACGCGCCGTCCTGGCGGCCGCTGCGCGGGGCCGGCGCACGGAAGGTCACCGTGCCCTCGTCGCGGACGAGCCCCGGCTGGCCGGAGGGGCCGGACGCGGGGGTGGCACCGCCGCCCGGCGTCGGCCGGCGGAAGACGAACGTGCCCCCGGAGACCACGTCCCCGGCACCGGCGCCTGCGCCGTCCTCCGGTTCCGCGGGCGGGATCGTCGACGTGCCGTCCGTGCTCGTCGACAGGCCCTCGGGCTGGGCCGGGGCGGGCGAGGGCACCCTCGGGTCGGCGCCCTGCGGGGCGCCCCAGGAGACCCGGCGGTCCTGGTCGCCGCCGAAGCCGGACTGGTGGGCGCGGTCGGCGCCCCACGCGGCGGCGGGCTCGGGACGGCCGCCGTACGGGTCCGCCGGTGCCGGGTCCTCGTCGAAGAAGTGCGGGCCGGTCTCCTCCACGGAGGCCGGGGGCGAGCCGGGCGCAGACGTGAGCGGTCGGCCGTCGGAGGGCGCCGGCCGGCTGGTGCCCGGTACCCAGGAGGCACCGTTCCAGTACCGGACGTATCCAGGGATGGACGGGTCCGGGTAGTACCCCTCGCGGGGCCTGTCGTCGCCGGGTGCCGGGGTTGGGGCGCTCATGTCCGTCGTCCCGTATCTGCTCGGGGGTGGGTTGGGGGGCTCCACATCTATCAGACCGACGCAAGCCCCATGGCCAGTCCTGTCGGACCCGCCCCTTTCCGGGCAACCCCGTGCACGCTCTTCACACGTTCGGAACCGCCCGTCGAAGCCCGGGGCATGAACGCGCCGAAAAAGGTCCGCCGAACCCGCGTAATGGTTCCGGGTCCGGCCCCTCTCCACTCGTACGGGCCCACCGCGGGCCCGCGCGAGGTCCGTCTCGAGAGGAGATCCGACATGCATCACACCGTGGTGGAACGCGAGCTGGAGCTCAAGCTGATCCTGTCGCCGGAGCGCAGCATCCCGGTCCCGGCCCGGCTGGGCTACCGCAGCGACGACCCGTTCGCCGTCCACGTCGCCTTCCACATCAACTCCGAGCACCCGGTCGACTGGACGTTCGCCCGCGAGCTGCTGGTGGAGGGCGTGTTCCGGCCGTGCGGGCACGGGGACGTGCGGGTGTGGCCGACGAAGGTGGAGGGGCGCAGCGTCGTGCTGATGGCGCTGAGCTCGCCCGACGGGGACGCCCTTCTCGAGGCGCCCGCGGCCCAGGTCTCGGCCTGGCTGGAGCGGACGCTGCGGGTGGTGCCCCCGGGGACCGAGGCCGATCAGCTCGGCATCGACGACGGTCTGGCCGAGCTGCTCGCCCCGACGCCCGCGGACGACCTGTGGCTGTGCGACCCGTGGCCGTCGGACGAGGCCAAGGACGGGGAGTGAGTCACCGCCCTCGCTCCCGTTCTCCCGCTCCCGCTCCCGCTCCCGCTCCCGCTCCCGCTCCCGATCACGGTCATCGTCCCGGCCGCGGCGGCGGCGTCAGAACAGTTTGCCCGGGTTGAGGATGCCCAGCGGGTCGAAGGCCGCCTTGACCGCCCGCTGCATCTCCACTCCCACGGGGCCGATCTCGCGCGCCAGCCACTCCTTCTTCAGCACACCCACGCCGTGCTCGCCGGTGATGGTGCCGCCGAGCTCCAGGCCGAGGGCCATGATCTCGTCGAAGGAGTCGCGGGCGCGCCGGCACTCGTCGGGGTCCGCCGCGTCGAAGCAGACCGTGGGGTGGGTGTTGCCGTCGCCCGCGTGGGCGACGACCCCGATGGTCAGCCGGTGCTTCTGCGCGATGCGCTCGACGCCCTCGATCATCTCGCCGAGCCTGGACCGGGGCACGCACACGTCGTCGATCATCGTCGCGCCCTTGACGGCCTCCAGGGCGACGAGCGACGACCGCCGTGCCTGGAGCAGGAGTTCGGACTCCGCGAAGTCGTCGGCGGGGACCACCTGGGTGGCGCCGGCCGCCTCGCACAGCGCGCCGACGGCGGCGAGGTCGGCGGCCGGATCGGGAGTGTCGAAGGCCGCCAGCAGCAGGGCTTCGGTGGTCTCGGGGAGTCCCATGCGGGTCAGGTCGTTGACGGCTCTGACCGTCGTACGGTCCATGAGTTCGAGGAGGGACGGGACGTGTCCGCCGGCCATGATCCGGCACACCGCGTCGCAGGCGGCGGCCCCGGACGCGAACTCGGCCGCCAGCACCAGCTGCTGCGGCGGCTGCGGCCGGAGGGCGAGGACCGCCCCGACGACGATCCCCAGCGAGCCCTCCGAGCCCACGAACAGCCGGGTGAGGTCGTATCCGGCGACGCCCTTCGCGGTGCGCCGCCCGGTGGCCATCAGGCGGCCGTCGGCGAGCACGACGTCCAGGCCGAGGACGTACTCGGCCGTCACCCCGTACTTGACGCAGCACAGGCCGCCCGAGGCGGTGCCGATGTTGCCGCCGATCGTGCACGTCTCCCAGCTGGAGGGGTCGGGCGGGTAGCAGAGGCCGTGTTCGTTCACCGCGCGGGAGAGGGTCGCGTTGACGACGCCCGGTTCGACGACGGCGATCCGGTCGACCGGGTTGATCTCGATGATCCGGTCCATCCTCGTCAGGGAGAGGACGACGCAGCCCTCGGAGGCGTTGGCGCCCCCGGACAGTCCGGTGCGGGCGCCCTGCGGGACGACCGGGACGCGCAGCTCGGTCGCCGTCCGCATGACGTGCTGGACCTCTTCGACGGTGCGCGGCAGCACCACCGCGGCGGGGGTGCCGGCCGGACAGAAACTGGCCATGTCGTTGGCGTAGGAACCCGTGATGTCCGGGTCGGTGAGGACGGCCTCGGCGGGCAGGCCGACGAGCAGACGGTCGACGAGGTGACGGCTCATGATCACAGGTTCGCACCCGGGGCCATCGGTGTGAACCCCGTCCGCCCGGACCTTCGGCTGACGTCATACGGTCGTCGTACTGACGCACAGTGAGCGCCATGGAGAACAGCGCCATGGAGAACGCAGAGCGCGCCGCCGAAGAGCGCACCGCCCCCGAGGAGGCCGCCGCGGGCGACGCGGCTCCCGCGGCCGCCGGCAGGGTTTCCCGGCCGCGTCGGCGGCTGCTCGTCGGCTCGCTCGTGGGGTGTCTCGTGCTGGGCGGCGGGGTGCTGCTGGGCCTGCCCGGGGAGGAGCCCGCGGTGCGGCGGGCGCCCACGGCGGCTCCGGGGGCGCAGGCGGGCACCGCGGTCCGTGCGGGGGTGCCGGCCGCGCTGCCGGATCTGGCGGTGCTGATCGGCGAGCGCGAGAGCCGGGTGCGGGCGCATCCACGGGACGCGCGGTCCTGGGCGGTGCTGGGCACGGCCTACGTCGAGCAGGGCCGGCGCACCGCCGACGCCGCCGTCCTGTACCCGAAGGCCGAGCAGGCGCTGCGGACCTCGCTGAAGGTGCGCCCGAAGGCCAACGCCGAGGCCCTCGACGGTCTGGCCGCGCTGGCGAACGCCCGCCGTGACTTCCGGGGGGCGCTGTCCTGGGGCGAGGCCGCGCGCAAGCTGGCGCCGAGGCGTTGGACGACGTATCCGCAGCTCATCGACGCGTACACCGGGCTCGGTGACTACAAGAAGGCCCACAAGGCCCTCGACTCGCTGACCGCGCTGCACTCCGGTCCTGCCGTGCGGGCCCGGGCGGCGGGCGTCTACTGGGACCGGGGCTGGCGCGAGGACGCGCAGGCGGCGCTGGCCGACGCGGCGGCCGGCGCCTCCTCCCCCGCCGAGCAGGCGGCCTGGCTGGAGCGGGCGGGGCAGCTGGCCTGGGAGCGCGGTGAGCGGGCGGACGCCCTGCGGCACTTCCAGGAGGCGGTCAGGACCGACCCCGACCAGCGGGCCGCGCAGGCCGGGCAGGGGCGGGCGCTGGCGGCTCTGGGGCGGACCTCGGAGGCGCTGAACGCGTACCAGGTGGCGCTCGCCAAGCAGCCGTCGCCGAGTTACGCGCTGGAACTGGGCGAGCTGTACGAGTCGCTGGGGCTCACGCAGGCGGCGCGGGTGCAGTACGACCTGCTGCGGGCGCGGGTCCGGCAGGACGCGGCGGGCGGGGTGGACGGGGAGCTGGTGCTCGGCCGGTTCGAGGCGGACCACGGGGATCCGGCCTCTGCGGTACGGCGGCTGCGGGCCGAGTGGCGGCAGCAGCCGGGTATCGCGGTCGCGGACGCGCTGGGCTGGGCGCTGCACCGGGCCGGGGACGACAAGGAGGCGCTGAAGTTCGCCGTGATCGCCACCGACCGGGTGCACGGGGGCGCCGTGCGCAGCGCGCCGTACATGTACCACCGGGGCATGATCGAGCGGGAGCTGGAGATGGCGGGGCCGGCCCGGCGTCACCTCCGGGAGGCCTTGCAGATCAACCCGTACTTCTCGCCGCTGCTCGGCCCGGTGGCCCGGGCGGCGGTGGCCCGGCTGGGCGGCGAGCCGGCCCCGGCCGAGCTGCCCGAGTAAGGCCGCCCTCCGCCCTGCCGCCCCACCGCCCCACCGCCCGACGCGTCGTTCGTGATCAGCGCCTTTACAGGTTGCCGCGCTTCTCCTGCTCGCGCTCGATCGCCTCGAACAGGGCCTTGAAGTTGCCCTTGCCGAAGCCCATCGAGCCGTGCCGTTCGATGATCTCGAAGAAGACGGTCGGCTTGTCCTGGACCGGCTTGGTGAAGATCTGGAGCAGATAGCCGTCCTCGTCGCGGTCGGCAAGGATCTTCAGCTCGCGCAGGGTCTCGACGGGGACGCGGGTGTCGCCGACCCACTCGCCGAGGGTGTCGTAGTAGGAGTCGGGGGTGTCGAGGAACCGGACCCCGGCCGCCCGCATCGTCCGTACCGTCTCCACGATGTCGTTGGTGTTGAGCGCGATGTGCTGGACGCCGGCGCCGCCGTAGAACTCCAGGTACTCGTCGATCTGGGACTTCTTCTTGGCGATGGCGGGCTCGTTGATCGGGAACTTGACCTTGAGCGTGCCGTCCGCGACGACCTTCGACATCAGGGCGCTGTACTCGGTGGCGATGTCGTCGCCCACGAACTCCTTCATGTTCGTGAAGCCCATGACCTTGTTGTAGAAGCCGACCCACTCGTTCATCCGGCCGAGTTCGACGTTGCCGACGCAGTGGTCGACGGCCTGGAAGGTGCGGTGGGCGGGCGGCTCGACGATCGGCTCGGCGGCGTCGAAGCCTGGGAGGTAGGGGCCGTCGTAGCCGGAGCGGTCGACGAGGGTGTGGCGGGTCTCGCCGTAGGTGGCGATCGCGGCGAGGACGACCGTGCCGTGCTCGTCCTTCAGCTCGTACGGCTCGGCGACCGAGCGGGCGCCGTGCTCGATGGCGTAGGCGTACGCGGCCCGCGCGTCGGGGACCTCGATGGCGAGGTCGACGACGCCGTCACCGTGCTCGGCGACATGCCGCTCGATGAAGTGGCCCCAGGCGGTGGAGGCCTTGATGACGGAGGTCAGGACGAAGCGGGCCGAGCCGTTGGTGAGCACGTACGAGGCGGTCTCGCGGCTGCCGTTCTCCGGTCCGGAGTAGGCGACCAGCTTCATGCCGAAGGCGGTGGAGTAGTAGTGCGCCGCCTGTTTGGCGTTGCCCACGGCGAAGACGACCGCGTCCATTCCCTTGACCGGGAAGGGGTCGGCCTGCCGGGCGGTGTCGGGAGTGTGGTGTGTGGTCTGCGTCATAGCGGAAGCCTCGCGCCGGGCAGCAAGGTGCGCAATAGTTCGCTTCATCGCTGGGCAGTCTGTGCAGCGGTACGGCGGTTTCGGCGGGCTTTCTGTACAGGGTGACCATCGCGGAGGCGGGCGGGTATGGCGATCGACCGACTGGACGGCCGGATCATCGTGCTGCTGGCCCGGGAACCGCGCCTGGGGGTACTGGAGATGTCCCGGCGGCTGGGGGTGGCCCGGGGGACGGCGCAGGCGCGGCTCGACCGGCTTCAGTCGAATGGAGTCATCCGGGGATTCGGCCCCGAGGTCGATCCGGCGGCGCTCGGCTACCCGGTCACGGCGTTCGCCACGCTGCAGATCCGGCAGGGGCAAGGAGCCGACGTGCGGGCCCACTTGGGGTCCGTGCCGGAGGTGCTGGAGCTGCACACCACCACCGGCGGCGGGGACATGCTGTGCCGGCTGGTGGCCCGTTCCAACGCCGATCTCCAGCGGGTGATCGACCTGGTTGTCGGCTTTGATGGCATTGTCCGGGCCTCCACCGCGATCGTGATGGAGAACCCCGTTCCGCTGCGGATCATCCCGCTGGTGGAGCAGGCCGCCGAGGACGACCGGGACAGGCCCTGACCCAGCGGACCTGGCCCGGAGCTGTTCCGGACCTGGTCGACATGGGGCGGTGAGGGCGTGTGAGCTTCTGGGAGTACGTCAACAGCCGTCACCAGCAGCTGCTCACCGACGCCTACCAGCACGCAAGCGTCGTCTTCCAGTGCATGGTCATGGCGACCCTGCTGGGAGTCGTGGTCGGGGTCGTCACCTACCGCAGCGGCTGGGCGGGCAACCTCGCCACCCTCGGCACCTCCGCGATCCTCACCGTCCCGTCGCTCGCGATGATCGGTCTGCTGATCCCGCTCGTGGGGCTCGGCGTGCCGCCGACGGTCATCGCGCTGACCCTGTACGGGCTGCTGCCGGTGGTGCGCAACGCGATCGTGGGGCTGCGCGGCGTCGATCCCACGCTCGTGGACGCGGCCAGGGGCATCGGGATGTCCTCGGCGATGCGGCTGCTGCGGGTCGAGCTGCCGCTGGCCTGGCCGCCGATCCTGACCGGGATCCGGGTCTCGACACAGATGCTGATGGGCATCGCCGCCATCGCCGCGTACGCCTCCGGGCCCGGCCTGGGCAACGAGATCTTCCGGGGCATCGCCTCGCTCGGCAGCAAGAACGCGCTCAACCAGGTCCTGGCGGGCACGCTCGGGATCATCGTCCTGGCCCTGCTGTTCGACGCCGTGTACGTCCTCATCGGACGGCTGACGATTCCCAGGGGGATCCGTGTCTGAGACCGAGTCCGGGGGCGGCGCCCACGGCGCGACGATCGAGCTGGTGAATCTCACCAAGCGCTATCCGGGCAGTCCCCACCCCGCCGTCGACAACGTCACCATGGAGATCAAGGCGGGCGAGACCGTCATCTTCGTCGGCCCGTCGGGCTGCGGGAAGTCGACCACGCTGAAGATGATCAACCGGCTGATCGAGCCGAGCGGTGGCCGGATCCGGATCGACGGCGAGGACGTCACCGACATCGACCCGGTGAAACTGCGCCGCAAGGTCGGGTACGCCATCCAGTCGTCCGGGCTCTTCCCGCACATGACGGTCGCCCAGAACATCGCACTCGTGCCGAAGATGATCGGCTGGCCGAAGACGCGGATCCGGGACCGGGTGGAGGAGATGCTCGACCTGGTCGGGCTCGACCCCGGCGAGTTCCACGGCCGCTATCCGCGCCAGCTGTCCGGCGGACAGCAGCAACGGGTCGGTGTGGCAAGGGCGTTGGCGGCGGATCCGCCCGTCCTGCTGATGGACGAGCCGTTCGGGGCGGTCGACCCGATCACCCGCGACCACCTCCAGGACGAACTGATCCGGCTCCAGCACGAGCTGCACAAGACGATCGTGTTCGTCACCCACGACTTCGACGAGGCGATCAAGCTGGGCGACCGGATCGCGGTGCTGCGCGAACGCTCGCACATCGCCCAGTTCGACACCCCGGAGGCGATCCTCACCAACCCCGCGGACGACTTCGTGTCCGGGTTCGTGGGGGCGGGGGCGGCGCTGAAGCGGCTCAACCTGAGCCGGGTACGGGACGTGGAAATCACCGACTACCCGACGGTGACCGTCGACGACCCGCTCCAGACCATCTTCAACAAGCTCCGCTCCAGCGGTACGAACGAGATCCTGCTCCTCGACCAGCGCGGACGGCCGTACAAGTGGCTGCGCCGCGGGGACCTGATGCGGGCCAGGGGCTCCCTGGCGCGGGCCGGAACCCTGGTCAGCGACACGGTGACCCGGGACGCCACCCTGCGGGACGCGCTGGAGGCGGTGCTCACGGACAACACCGGGCGGGTCGTGGTCACCGGGCGGCGGGGCGAGTACACCGGGGTCGTCGACATGGAGACGCTGCTGAACTCCGTGCACGAGCTGCTGGAGGCCGACCGGCTGGAGGCGCTGGAGGCGCAACACGAGCTGGAGGAGGCCCGGGCCGCGCAGACGCACGCGGAACAGGAGGGCCCGGGCGGGGAGGCGAAGGCATGAGCACTCCCGACCTGGACAAGAGCCCCGACCCGGACGGGAGAACCGGGCCACTGGGCGAGGCCGAGGACGAGCCGAAGGAGGCCAGGACCCCGCCCCCGGCGCCGCCCCGCCGCCGCCTCACCTGGCAGAAGCTGACCTTCCTGCCCGCCTTCCTCGTCGCCCTGCTCCTCGCGACCTGGCTGTGGTTCCAGCAGGCGGACCTGGACCCGATCTCCGAGAACGCGCTGTCGAACGGGCAGGTGTCGAAGGCGCTGTGGCAGCAGGTGCAGCTCACGGTGATCTCCACCTTCTTCGTGCTGATCATCGCCATCCCGCTCGGCATCCTGCTGACCCGGGGTTCGCTGCGCAGAGCCACGCCGTTCGCGATGGCCATCGCCAACATGGGGCAGGCGACCCCCGCGATCGGTCTGCTCGCCCTGCTGGTGATCTGGCTGGGCACGGGGACGAAAGCCGCCCTGATCGGCATCATCGCCTACGCCATCCTGCCGGTGCTCGCCAACACCATCGCGGGCCTGAAGTCGAACGACCCGACACTGCTGGAGGCGGCCCGCGGCATCGGAATGTCCGCGCTGGGCGTGCTGCGCAAGGTCGAGCTGCCGCTGGCCGTCCCGCTGATCCTGGCCGGCGTGCGGACGGCCCTCGTCCTCAACGTCGGCACGGCGACCCTGGCGACCTTCGGCGGGGGCGGCGGCCTGGGCGTGCTGATCACCACCGGCATCACCAACCAGCGCATGCCGGTGCTGGTACTGGGCTCGATCCTCACCGTCTCGCTGGCGCTGCTCGTCGACTGGCTGGCCTCACTGGCGGAAGTGCTGCTGCGGCCGCGGGGGCTGGAGGTGGACTCGTGAAGCGCTCCCGTCTGGTGACCGCCGGGGCCCTGGCGGCACTGACCGGCTACGGGCTGACCGGGTGCGGGCTCACCAGCGGCTCCCCCATGGTCGACGACGTCTCGCCCGGGTCGATCGGACAGGGTGAGCCGCTCGAGGGCGCGCATCTCACCGTGACGTCCAAGTCGTTCACCGAGAACCTCATCCTCGGCGCGATGATGGGCATCGCCTTCGAGGCGGCCGGCGCGGACGTCCTGGACCGCACCGGCATCCAGGGCTCCATCGGCTCGCGCGAGGCGGTCAGGAACGGCGACGCCGACGCCATGTACGAGTACACGGGCACCGCCTGGATCACCTACCAGGGCAACAGCAAGCCCATCCCCGATCCGCAGGCGCAGTGGCAGGCCGTGCACGACGCCGACCTGAAGAACGGCGTCACCTGGCTGCCTCCGTCGCGGCTGAACAACACCTACGCGCTGGCCATGAACCAGGCCAACTTCAAGAAGTACGGCACCAGGACGCTGTCACAGGTGGCCGCGCTGTCGAAGTCCGACCCCGAGGCCGTGACGCTCTGCGTGGAGAGCGAGTTCGCCAACCGGGCGGACGGGCTGCCCGGCATGGAGAAGGCGTACGGGATGTCCGTGTCGGCGTCACGGATCACGCAGATGGACACCGGGATCATCTACACCCAGGTCCAGAAGGGGAGTTGCACCTACGGGGAGGTCTTCACGACCGACGGGCGCATCAAGTCCATGAACCTGGTGGTGATGGCCGACGACAAGAAGTTCTTCCCCAACTACAACGCCGCTCCGGTGATCAACTCCAAGACGCTCGAGAAGTGGCCGGCGATCGCGAAGGTCATCGACCCGGTGACGAAGAAGCTGGACAACGCGGTGGCCCAGGACCTCAACGCCAAGGTGGACGTCGACGGAGAGGATCCCCACCAGGTGGCCCTGGACTGGATGAAGAAGGAGGGCTTCGTCAAGTAGCAGGACTTCGTCAAGCAGCCTAACCACGAGGGGACTTGGACCCTCGTGGAGGTGGGGCTGCGGCTCGCCGCGGCTCCCGGGGCGAACAACCCGGCCGTCGCCTGGTAGCTAACCGCCGACAGCTCACCTGGCAGCGGACCGCTAACAGCTCGGTACCGAGCCCTTGCCCTTCTCCAGGGCGGTCAGTGCGCTCACCGTGCCCTTCAGGGTGGTGACCGGGATCAGCCGGAGCCCCTTGGGCAGTTCGGCCTTGGCGTCGGAGCACTCCGCCTTCGGCACCAGGAAGACGGTCGCCCCGTCCCGCCGGGCGGCCTGCGTCTTCAGGGCCACGCCGCCGACCGCGCCGACCGTGCCGTCGGCCTCGATGGTCCCGGTTCCGGCGATCGTGCGACCGCCGGTGAGGTCGCCGCCGCTGCCGTCGCCGTCGAGCTTGTCGACGATGCCGAGCGAGAACAGCAGCCCGGCGCTGGGGCCGCCCACGTCGGACAGCTTCAGCGTGACCTTGATGCCGTCGTCGCTGCGGTCGAGGTACTTCAGCGCGGCCTCGGTCGCGGCGTCCTGGGACTGCCGCATCTGCTCGGTGTTGTGCTGCTCGATCTCCTTGGTGCTCTCCCCGCTGGGGTAGACGGAGTCGCGCGGCATGATCGCCTGGTCGGCACGGAACCAGCCGTCGACGACGTCGGAGAGCCTGACGTCGGTGTCGGGGTTGGTCGCCTCGATCGTCGTCATCCGCAACTGCCCGCTCGTGCTCCGGAGGGGCGCGCCGGTGATCGTGATGACCGGGTTGCCCTTGTTCTCACCCAGGACGTTCGCCGTCATGCCCGGCTGCGCCACCGAGAACGGCAGCGGCGCGAACGCGGCCGTCGCGAGCAGCGCCACGAGCGGCAGAGCGCAGACGGTGAGGGCCTTGGGGCGTGAGAGGCGTGAGAGCACGAGGTCAATCTAACGTGACGACGTGTTCCGGCTCGCGGCTGGATGTCGTCCGGCCGACCGAGCCCCTGCCCGCTCCGCCGCCTGCCCGTTGCCTCGTCCGGTCCGCCCCGACCCTCACGACGTCGGCGTGCGCATCGGCGCCGTGCGCCAGCACCGCGCGCCAGCACCGCACGTCAGCACCGCGCGCCAGCACCGCACGTCAGCACCGTGCGTCAGCGCAGTGCGTCAGCGCAGTGCCTCCGCCACCTCCCGCGCCGCGTCCACGACCCGCGGGCCCACCCGCTCGGGCACCGCGTCGGCCAGCATCACCACGCCCACGCTGCCCTCGACGCCGGTCACGCCCAGCAGCGGAGCCGCGGCCCCGCTCGCGCCGGCCTCCAGCTCCCCGTGCGTCAGCGTGTAACCGGGTTCGTCGGCCGGCCGCGCCGGGTTCTGCCGTGCGAAGAGGATCGCCCGGCCGGCGGCGCCCCGGTCCAGCGGATGCCGGAACCCGGCCCGGTAGGCCACGTGGTAGTCCGTCCAGGTCGGCTCGACGACGGCGACGGCGAGCGCCTCCGACCCGTCCACCAGGGTCAGATGCGCGGTCGCGCCTATGTCCTCGGCCAGGGACCGCAGTGCGGGCAGCGCGGCCTCCCGCACCAGCGGATGCACCTGGCGGCCGAGCCGCAGCACCCCGAGACCGACCCTGGCTCGTCCGCCCAGGTCACGCCGTACGAGTGCGTGCTGCTCCAGTGTGGCGAGCAACCGGTACACCACGGTCCGGTTGACGCCCAGTTTGTTGGAAAGTTCGGTGACGGTCAGCCCGTGGTCGGTATCGGCCAGCAGTTTGAGGACCTTCAGCCCTCGATCGAGCGTCTGGGAGGTCTCCGCGGTCACGACGCCCACTCCTTAAGTGGTGAGGCCGGCAACCTCCGTCGCGGCAGATGCGTCACCGAGTCCCGTCAGTGACGCGCTTCAGAGGCCGCCGATCGACAGATGGGCCCGGCGTGTCCGGGCCCAGTCGCTTCACGGCTGCGCTCCGCGGCGGCGCTGCCACGGGGCGTGTGCGTAGCGGGACAGTAGCGAAGCAGGTTCGCTGAGCGGAAGGCTCCGTCCAGAATCCGGTCACTGGCCGGTATGGACTACTTGGATTTATCCCGATACGTACGGAGCGTGACGCCGTGGCTCGCGCCCCTGTCAGGGACAGGGGGCACGGTCCGCCGAGGGCGACCTCACTTCATCCGGGTCGCCCACTCCTGCACCTTGGCGATGCGCTGCCGCAGCTGCCCCGCCGTCGCCTCCGCGCTCGGCGGACCACCGCACACCCGCCGCAGCTCGGTGTGGATCACTCCGTGCGGCTTGCCGCTCTGGTGGACGTACGCCCCGACCATCGTGTTGAGCTGCTTGCGCAGCTCCATCAGTTCCTTGTGCGAGACGACCGGCCGCCGCTCGGCAGGCAGCTCCAGCAGATCGGCCTCGGAGTCCGGCCGCTTCTTGCTGTGCGCGATCTGCTTGGCCTGCCGCTTCTGGAGCAGCATCTGCACCTGGTCGGGCTCCAGCAGACCCGGGATGCCGAGGTAGTCCTGCTCCTCCTCGCTGCCCGGGTGGGCCTGCATGCCGAACTCGGCGCCGTTGTACATCACCCGGTCGAAGACGGCCTCGGACTCCAGCGCCTCGAAGGCGAACTGCTCCTGCTCGCCGGTGTCCTCGTCCTGCTCCTTGTTCGCCTCGTCCATCTCCTGCTCGGACTCGGCGTACGGATCCTCCTCGCCCTCCTTCTTGGGCTTGTCGAGGGCGTGGTCGCGCTCGACCTCCATCTCGTTGGCGAAGGTGAGCAGGTCGGGCACGGTCGGGAGGAAGACGGAGGCGGTCTCGCCGCGCCGCCGGGACCGCACGAAGCGCCCGACGGCCTGGGCGAAGAAGAGGGGCGTGGAGATGGTCGTCGCGTACACCCCGACGGCGAGCCGCGGCACGTCGACGCCTTCCGACACCATCCGCACCGCGACCATCCAGCGGTCGTTGCTGCCGCTGAAGTCGTCGATGCGGCTGGACGCGCCGGTGTCGTCGGACAGGACGAGCGTCGCCTTCGTCCCGGTGATCTCCCGGATCAGCTTGGCGTAGGCGCGGGCCGACTCCTGGTCGGAGGCGATGACGAGCGCGCCGGCGTCCGGGATGGCCTTCCTGACCTCGGTGAGCCGCTGGTCGGCGGCGCGCAGCACGCTCGGCATCCACTCGCCGCGCGGGTCCAGCGCCGTACGCCAGGCCTGACTGATCGCGTCCTTGGTCATCGGCTCGCCGAGCCGCGCCGCGATCTCGTCCCCCGCCTTGGTCCGCCAGCGCATGTTGCCGCTGTAGGAGAGGAAGATGACGGGCCGGACGACCTGGTCGGCGAGCGCGGCCCCGTAGCCGTAGGTGTAGTCGGCGGCCGAGCGCCGGATCCCGTCGTTGCCCTCCTCGTACGTCACGAAGGGGATGGGGTTGGTGTCGGAGCGGAACGGCGTACCGGTGAGCGCGAGGCGACGGGTCGCGGGTTCGAAGGCCTCGAGGCAGGCCTCGCCCCAGGACTTGGAGTCACCGGCGTGGTGGATCTCGTCGAGGATGACGAGGGTCTTGCGCTGTTCGCTCCGGTTGCGGTGCAGCATCGGGCGGACGCCGACACCCGCGTACGTCACGGCGACGCCGTGGTAGTCCTTGCTGAGCGGGCCCGCGCTGTACTCGGGGTCCAGCCGGATCCCTATCCGCGCGGCCGCCTCCGCCCACTGCTTCTTCAGATGCTCGGTCGGCGCGACCACGGTCACCTGCTGCACGACATGGTGGTGCAGCAGCCAGGAGGCGAGGGTCAGCGCGAAGGTCGTCTTGCCGGCGCCGGGCGTGGCGACGGCGAGGAAGTCGCGCGGCTGCTCCTGGAGGTACTTCTCCATCGCCCCCTGCTGCCAGGCCCGCAGCTTGCTCGCGGTGCCCCAGGGGGCTCGGCCCGGGAAGGCCGGTGACAGGTGGTGGGAGTGGGAGGTGGAGGAAGCGGCGGTGGTAGTCACGGTCTCCGGGTTCGGGGTCGAATCAGAGGGGCCGCGCGAAGCGCGTCGGACGGGGCTGTGGGGCGGCTGACGGACGGCTGACGGATGGGTGGTTCGGCTATCGGCTACGTATGACAACCGGGCCACCCTACCGGCGGCCCGACGCCGTCAACGAGCGAACAAGGCCGGGGCGCGTGTGGGTGGGACTCAGGTCACAGACGACGGGCGGCGACGGATCAGCGGGCGAAGCGCGGCAACCGGGCCGCGATCGCGGGTACGTCGAGGGCGCCCTGACACACGTCCAGCACGAACCGCTCGGCCTCGTCCACATCGAAGTCCGCGGCCAGTGGATGACCGTCCAGCTGCAGATAGACCCAGGTCGCGTACCAGGCGATGCGCTTGTTGCCGTCGACGAGGCCGTGGTTGCGGGCCAGGGACTCCATGAGCGCCGCGGCCTTGCGCCATACGTCCGGGTAGGCGTCCTGCCCGAACACACTCGCCCGGGGGCGGGCCAGCGCGGAGTCCAGCAGTCCGTAGTCGCGCACCTCGTCCGCCCCGAGCCGCTGGGTGAGGTCCAGCAGCTCGGACAGGGTGAGGTGGTGCATCAGGCGAGCCTCCGGTTCAGCTCGGCGCTGGCCTTCAGCACGTGCTCGGCGGCCTCTTCGAAGAGCCGCGCGTGCTCGTTCACGGCCTTGATCACCGCGTCGTGCGCGAAGGCCTGCATGCTGCGTCCCTCCGCCTGTGCGCGCTCACGCAGGGCGTCGAGCTCCTCGTCCGTGAAACGCAGGTTCAGTGCGGCCATGCTTCGACGGTACCGGCCGGTGCCACGTGGTGTCACCGCGATTCCGACCGCAGCCGCGTCGTCACCCAGGCCCCGAACAGCGCCACGGCCGCCATCGGCAGGAAGACGGCGGCGAAGGCGGCCGGATGTGAACCGGCGGACGTCGTGGCCGACGTGGCGTGCGCCACGCTCCCGCCGCCGAGCGCCGCGAAGGCTGCGCCTCCCGCGGCCAGCAGCAGGACGTTGGACAGGCCGTCCGAGATCTGGAGCGCGGCGGAGTTGGCCCCGGCCTCCTCGGGCGCGGACAGCTGCAACAGCAGCACGCTGCTGGAGGAGATCACCAGCCCCATCCCCAGGCATCCGAAGCCCCAGGCGACGGCCACGGTCCAGACCGGCACGGAAGGGAGCAGGACACCGGGCGCGGCGGCGATCGCGGCAGCCGCCAGCACCATCCCGAGCGCCATCAGCCGCTCCCGGTACGGCTCCGCCCACGGCCGTGACTGCACCCACGACCCCAACGCCCAGGTCGCGCCGCCGGCCGCGAGCGAGAACCCGGCCAGGGTCGGGCTCAGCCCCCGCTCCGTCACGAGCATCAGCGGCACGAAGGACTCGGCGGCGATGAAGGACCCCGCGGCCACCCCGCGCAGCAGCACGACGGACGGCAGCCCGCGGGCCGCCCGCCAGGTGCCGCGCGGCAGCAGCCCGAGCACGGCGGGCACGAGCAGCGCGATTCCCGCGGCGCCGGGGACGAGGGAGACCGGCCGCAGATCCTGGGCGGCGTACTGGAGCAGTCCGGCGCCGAGGGAGATCCCGAGGGCGAGCCGGATCCGCCGCCGGTCGAAGGCGCCCGCGGCCATGCCCGCCACGGGTCCGCCCGCCCGCCGCCGTATCTGGGGCAGCGCGAGCGCGAGCGGCAGCACGACGAGGGCGGGTATCCCCAGGAAGACCCACCGCCACCCCAGCTGCTCGGTCACCGCACCGGCGGCCAGCGGCCCGACCACGGACGGCACGACCCAGCAGGCGGCGAACGCGGCCATGATCGCGGGCCGCAGCCGCTGCGGGTAGGCCCGCCCGACGACGACGTACAGGGCGACGATCACCAGCCCCCCGCCGAGCCCCTGCACGGCCCGCCCGAGGATGAACACCCACATGCCCCCGGCGCTCCCGGAGAGGAGCAGCCCGGCAGCGAAGGCCGCGATGCCGCCGCCCAGCGCCCCGAGCGGGCCCCGCCGGTCCGACCACTGCCCGGCGAACACCATCCCGAACAGGCTGGTGGTGAAGTACCCGGAGAACGCGAACGCGTACAACGCCACCCCGTCGAGCTCCCGCGCCGCCACCGGCATCGCGGTCCCCACGGCGGTCGCCTCGAAGGCGATGAGCAGCACCACGGAGACGATCCCGATGGTCAGAGACCGATGGGAACGCCCGAGGACGGTCTCACCGGTCTCACCGGTCTGGCCGGTCTGGCCGGTCCCGGCGGTCTCGCCGGTCCTCCCGATCTCACCGGTCCCGCCGGTCTCCCCGTCACGCTCCACGGCAGCGGAGGACAGGACATCGTCGGCGACACCGGTGTCGCGGGGTTCGAGGGCAGCCATGGTCGCCAGCGTAAGGTCCACAACCGACTCTGACCCCTGTCGGAAGACGGGTCCACGCCCGGGACGATGGTCCTACGACCACCACCCCGCCCCCCCGTTTCGTGAACGGCGTGTGGCAGTCCCATTGCAGCCCCCGCGTCCCCCTTGATCCCTTTCCCACCCCGCCCGTACGGTCGACCTACCAAGTTCGGAACGGGGCCAACACCCCATACCCGACCTGGCCGTGTGCCCGGGTGGCTCAGGGACTCGCCTGCGCCGCATCCATCAGCGAGCTCCGCTCGCGGGGAGATACGTGGGTCCCGTTCCCACCACGGCCGTGCAGGGAGAAGAACTCGGCGAACGGCCGTGTGCCCGAGTGGCTTAGGGACTCGCCTGCAAAGCGAGGTACGTGGGTTCAATTCCCGCCACGGCCTCTGACTGGCCCGACCAGGCAGAACGAGAGGGCGGCACTCCTTCGGGGGTGCCGCCCTCTCGGGCGTCCGTCTCGGTTTCCGTCTCGGTTTCCGTCTCGGTTGACCTCAGAGGTCCGGCGACGGGGCGGGGAGCGACGCAGCCCGTTGGACACGGGTTGTCGTGGCGTCCCGTGGCGCGTCAGCCACTTGGGCGGAGTGCTTGTAGCCGCTCCGGCGAACGAGGCCCGCCCGCTGCCGGATGCCCTGAGGGCCGCCCTCGGACAGGTCACGACTTCGCACCCCGACTCGCGATTCCTGTGGAATCACATTCGATTGTACGGATCTTTGTCTTTTGCCGTACCGGGAGCCTCAGGAGATTCCAGCAGTGCTCGAATCGCGCGACCGACGAACCCCTCGCCGGAACTGGCCGTCATGTCCAGCCTCGCCAGCCTGATGCGCAGCTCGGCTTTCTGTAGTTTGCTCAGACTGAGGGACGCGTCGACCTCGTGCAGGAGGTCCAGAACACGCGCCATGGCTCGCCCCTCTCGGCGGAAAACTCGCCGATTCATGCTTCTTCGCTGAAGCCACTGAAAAAGGGAGCCGGTCAGAGCAGCCGTCCAGGCGACGAAGTAGGCCGGATCTATCGACACAAGGGCTTTCGGGTTCGAGGTCAGGAACACGGCGCCGCCGATTGAAGCGGCCGCCAGAAGCGTGAAAAGACTTTCACCGGCCGTGGAGAGTCGACTGCTCCGATCGATCTTCTCCTGCATTTCTTCGGCAAGTTCGAGCATCTTCTGTACATCATGCCATTCTTCGTCCGAATTCATGGCGTGGAGATCCGGTCGTCGATGGCCTTCAAGAGGCCCAGGAGGAGTTTGTTGCGCTGGCCGGGGAGGAGCATTGACGGGACACCTTCCTCCTCCCAGATGAAATGATCCAGCGCGGCGCACACCGGCAGGGCATCCCACTCGAAGTCGGTCCGCCCCAAGGATGCGCCAAGTTGATCCAAGCATGCGAAGAACTGCCCACCGGGGGCGGCATAGTGCCGGTAGGCACTCCTGAGACTGGTGTCTTCGTAATACAGGTCGACCTTATTCACGGCCAGCAACAGCCAAGAAGGACCTTTCCCCTTCCTGTGCGACGACTTGACGTGACCGATCAACTCCTTGAAATCGTCCACCTCTTTGTTCCTCTGGAACTCCCGAAACCGTTCCAGATCGTTGTGCTCCTGTGCCAGCTCCCTCGCATCCTGCTCCCGCAGGGTGATGAATCCGTTACTGACGACGTGAATTACTCCGTCTACCCGGCGCTGCCCGTCGAAGAGTTCATCCAGGCTCTTGTCTTTCTGTGGGGAGACTTGCCCGGGGACGACAGTGAGCGCTGTCAGCCTCCTGCTGGAATAGAGCTCCTTGCGTTCCCGATTGACCGACCTTCCCGGCGCCGCATAGTCGATCTTCAGCCCTTCGCCCGAAAGATGGTCGGAAAGCACCGTTTTCCCTACGCCTCCCACGCCGGTAATAGCTATCGAAGACTGCCTCCGCATGATCTTCGTGATGATTTTGTGCCAGGCGGAAGCTATTTCCTGCCGCTGACCATAAGCCGTCATGGTGGCGCGCGCTGCCAGCGTAGCTACGGACCATGGTTCGACCGGCATCCGGGACCCCTTCGAAATCACCTGTCTCCTGATGGAGATCTATCTCCGAAGGGGAGGAGTTATGCGCATTATCTGCCAACTGCCCATTTTTGGCACTTCAGAGTTGCTTAGGTTGCATGAGTCGACTGATCCGAGTTGCGTAAGATGCAAATCTTGATCAGGAGTGCCGCCCTCTCCGGCTCAGCCTGCGGAGCAGAGGCCGCCGTCCGGGCAGAACATCACCCAGGTGAAGTTGTAGCCGGTTCGGATGGTGACGGGATTCGGCGTGGGGCCGTCGTTGGCGTAGGAACCCGAGTCGGGGGTGGCGGTGAAGGTGACCGTCGTTCCGACCTCGAAGCTCGCGGTGCAGGTGCCGGTCGGGTACGGCTGCGGTTCGCCGGCCGCGTACGGGTCCCACGCCGACTGGTGGCAGTTGATCCCGGCGGGCCGGCTGGTGAGGGTTCCGCCGCCCCAGCCGTCGCTGACCCACGCGGACAGTTGAGCGGTGGACTGAGCCTGAACCGGTGCGACCGAGGCGATCGCGGCGGCCGTGGCGAGTGCGGTGACGACTCCCGTCGCGCGCCAGGCGCCCTTTCTGCTCTTCCTCATGAAGGGCTCCTCGGATCGAACCATGCCGACCCCCTACGACCAGCCTGTGGGCCCCCTCGGGAGTGTGCTACCGGGCCTGACCAGGCAGGACGAGGGGGCGGACCGGTACTCGTCCGACGACCCCTGCCGCAGTGGGCGGCCTGCCGGGCGCAGTCGGCCGTGGACCCGCTCGATCGCGGGGGTGAACGCGCCTCATGCCGAGGGAGTTCGCCTCAGCACGGGCAACACACCTTTCCGTTCCCCCGATTTAACCTACGACCTCTTAACAAGCCCCTCTCTACGCGCGTAACTTGAGCCGACTCCCCCACACCGCCACCGGCCGTACACGACGACGTACGAGGAGACCTCCAGCGTGTCCAGATCCGTAGGGAACAGACCCCGCCGTGCCGCCTACGCGCTCATATCCGTGGGTGTGGCGAGCGCGTTCGCCATCACCTCGCTGCCCGCCGCCTACGCGACGCCGTCCGCCACCGCGGTGATCTCCGAGGTGTACGGCGGTGGCGGGAACTCGGGGGCGACCCTGACCCGGGACTTCGTCGAGCTGGGCAATGCGGGGTCGGCGGCCTATGACCTGGCCGGGTACAGCGTGCAGTACCTGCCGGGTACGCCCTCGGCGTCCTCGCTGTGGCAGGTGACGGCGCTGAGCGGGGCCGTCGCGCCCGGCGGGCGTTTCCTCGTCGCCGAGGCCGCCGGCACCGGTGGGAGCACCGCGCTGCCCACCGCCGACGCCACCGGGTCCGTCGCCATGAGCGCCACCAGCGGCACCATCGCGCTCGTATCCGGCACCACCGCCCTGACGTGCAAGACAGCCGCGGACTGCGCCGCCGACGGGCGGATCGTCGACCTCGTCGGTTACGGCAGCGCCCTCGTACGGGAGGGCAGCGGGCCTGCCACCGGGGCCTCCAACACCGCCGCCGTCGCGCGGGGCGCCGCCCTGGGCGACACCGACGACAACGCCGCCGACCTCGCGGCCGGCACCCCCTCGCCGGTCAACTCCGCCGGGCAGACACCTGGTTCGGGGGACGGCGGGGACGGCGGCGACGGCGGTGGCGATCCGACCACGCCCGGTACCGTCCGCGTCCACGACATCCAGGGCACCACCCGGCTCTCCCCGCTCGCCGGGCAGACCGTCAGCCGGGTGCCGGGCATCGTCACCGGGGTGCGGACCTCCGGGTCCAAGGGGTACTGGATCCAGGATCCGGCGGCGGACACCGACTCCCGCACCAGCGAAGGCGTGTTCGTGTACACCGGGTCCGCCACGCCCACCGTCGCCGTCGGTGACTCCGTACTGGTCAGCGGCAAGGTCAGTGAGTACTACCCGAGCAGCACCAGCCAGTCGGTCACCGAAATCACCGCGCCCACCGCGACCGTGCTGGCCGGCGGCAACGCGCCGCCCGCCGCCGTCGCCCTGAACGCCGCCGACGTGCCCGCCGCGTACATCCCCACCGCCGGTGGCGGCAGCATCGAGTCGCTCGCCCTCGAACCGGGCGTGTACGCGCAGGACTTCTACGAGTCGACGGAGGGGATGCGGGTCACGTTCTCCGACGCCCGTGTCGTCGGCGCGAGCGACGCGTACGGCGAGCTGTGGGTGACCGTCAAGCCGGACGAGAACGCCACGGCCCGCGGCGGGACGCTCTACTCCTCCTACGACCAGCCGGGCACCGGTCGGCTGGAGGTCATGTCGCTCGACACCACCGCCGCCTTCCCCTCCGCCGACGTCGGCGACGAGCTGTCCGGCACCACCACCGGGCCGCTCGACTACTCCACCTACGGCGGCTACAACGTCCAGGCCACGCAGCTCGGCACCCTGGTCGACAACGGGCTGAAGCAGGAAGTGACCCGTCGGCAGAAGAGCGACGAGCTCGCGGTCGCCACGTACAACGTGGAGAACCTGGACGCGCTGGACGCCCAGGAGAAGATCGACCGGCTCGCGCACGGTGTCGCCGTCAACCTCAACTCCCCCGATGTCGTCGCCCTGGAGGAGATCCAGGACGACAACGGCGCCACCAACGACGGCACCGTCACCTCCGAGGCCACCCTGAAGCGGTTCACCGACGCCATCCGCGCCGCCGGCGGCCCCCGCTACCAGTGGCGGTACATCGCCCCCACCGACAACCAGGACGGCGGCGAGCCCGGCGGCAACATCCGTCAGGTCTTCCTCTTCAACCCCAAGCGGGTCTCCTTCACCGACCGGGCCGGCGGTGACGCCGTCACGGCCACCAGCGTGGTGAAGACCAGGAAGGGAGTGCGGCTCACCGCCTCCCCCGGGCGCATCGACCCGGCCTCGGACGCCTGGGACAACAGCCGCAAGCCGCTGGCCGGCGAGTTCGTCTTCCACGGTGAGACGGTCTTCGTGATCGCCAACCACTTCACCTCCAAGGGCGGCGACCAGCCCCTGCACGGCCGCTACCAGCCGCCGTCGCGCAGCTCCGAGACGCAGCGCCAGGCGCAGGCGGCCGAGGTGAACTCCTTCGTCAAGTCCCTGCTCGCGGCGGACAAGAACGCCAAGACCGTGGTGCTCGGCGACCTCAACGACTACGGGTTCTCCCAGACCGTCGGCACCCTCACCGCCGGCCGTGTCCTCACCCCGCTGATCACCACCCTGCCCGCCGCCGAGCGGTACACCTACGTCTACGACGGCAACTCGCAGACCCTGGACCACATCCTCACGAGCCCCGCCGTCACGCACTACGACTACGACGTGGTGCACATCAACGCCGAGTTCGCCGACCAGGCCAGCGACCACGACCCGCAGGTCGTGCGGATCGACGTCAGCCGGTGCCGCAGGGGCTGACCGCGGAGCAGGACAGCGGTGCGGGCGCGGGGCTACGCGTACAGGCCTCCGCCCGCCTCGTCCTCGAAGGCGCCCGGCCAGTACCGCCGGCCGTCGTCCGTGGGGACGGCCGGTACCGGGGTCGGGTCGCAGGCGACCGGGTCGACCGCGGCCAGGGTGCGGGCCATCGTCTCGGCGAGCTGGTCGTAGGCCTCGGTCAGCCGGTGCACCGCGTCCAGGGCCCGCTCACGGCGTATCAGCCACAGGGTGAACGCCAGCGTCGAGATGTCGGCGTTGAGCGGGCGCAGGCCGAGGTCCGGCTCGCTCCAGCTCAGCACCGCGCCCGTGGCGCCGTCGACGACCAGGCTGATGTCCTCCAGGAGATGGCCCAGGCGGATCAGCCGGTCGGCGTTCGCGGGCAGCCGCTCCTCGGTGAGGGCGCCGCCACGGTCGTCCGCGCAGTACTCGGCGAGGGTCTGGAGCGGCATGTCCGTCTCCAGCGAGAACCAGACGACCTCCTCCGGCAGGCCCACCTCGCGCAGGAAGCGGCGGGTCGGGGCGTGCGTGAGCGCCCTCGGGCAGTCGACGTCCTCGAAGCGGACGACCTCGCCGGAGCCGAACTCCTCGTCCAGGAGACGGACCGGCAGGTCCAGGGCCAGCCCGGACGTCGTGCCGGGGCCCGCGACCAGGGCCAGCGGGCGGATCACCGCGGCCAGCTTCCAGAAGGGGCCGGACGCGCCGCCCGTGTCCTTCGCGCCCTCCTCGAAGACGGCCAGCAGCTGCCGTGACGCCTCCGCCACCGCCTTCGGCCCGAGCCGGCTCGCGTAGCAGGCGAACTGGCCGCGCAGGGCCGCCAGTTCGTCCACCGCGGTCGCGAAGCGCACCAGCTTCTCCAGGGAGGGCGCGAGCGGGCGGAGGTCCATCAGGTCGGGGCGGTCGTGCAGGAAGTACGTCGTGGAGATCTCGCCCGTGATGCCGTCGAGCAGGACGGACTCCGTCTCCCGGCCGTCGGCGCCCAGGAGCCCGCCTATCACCAGCCGGTCGCGCAGCTCCGCCGCCAGCCGGCCTTCGGGGTCGCCCGTGGAGTCCCCGACCGTGCGCAGGCCGTCCGTGCGCAGCGCCTCGAACGTCAGCAAACCGGCGTCGCCCGGAGTCGCGGGCAGGCCGGGGCCGGTGAGCCAGCGGCGCGTCGGCGCGTGCGTGACGTACGGGTACAGCTCGTCCTCGGTGAAGATGATCTTCGTCGTGGCGGTGGTGGTCCTGGTCGTGCCCATCGGGTCCCCCGTGCGGAAAGTTGCGTGCGCCGTCCCACTGCTCCGCAGCCTATGCGGCACCACTGACAACGACTCTGACCAGCGACAGCACCCAACACACCCGACACCGGTCCCGAACTGACAGACGTCAGGGCGGCCCCGCGAGTTCCCTTTCCGCCCCGATCGCCTCTCAGGTGAGGTACACGCCGCCGAGCACCACGACCACCGCCGCCACCACGAACAGCAGGACCCAGCCCAGCAACTTGCCCACGCTGGGCGGAGGTTCGTACCGTCGGGAGTCCGGGTCCGAGTCCGAACCGGAACCCGAACCGGAATCCACGAGGGAATCCGGTTCCGGCTCCGGACGCCGCTCGCTCACCGGTCCGTCACCACCGCCGCCTGGGGCCTTATCGGCAGCCGGTTCACCGGGCGGCCCGTCGCGGCCCGCACGGCGGAGGCGATCGCCGCGGGCGAGGTCACCACCGGGACCGCGCTGGCGGCCTTCGCGCCGAACGGGGCGACCACATCGCGTTCCTCGACCAGCTTGACGATCCGGATGTCCGGGGCGTCCAGGGCCGTGGGCAGCGCGTAGCCGGTGAGGTCGGGGTGGCGGATCAGGCCCCTCGGCGTGCGGAGGTTCTCGGTGAGCGCGATGCCGACGCCCTGCGTCACACCGGCCTCGATGCGGGCGGTGAGCTGCGCCGGGTTGAGGATCCGGCCGACGTCCTGGGCGACCGCCAGTTCGACGACCCGGACCGAGCCGAGCTCGATGTCGACGTCCACGACCGCGCGGATCGCGCAGAAGGCGAGGCCGACGAAGGCGTCGCCCTGGCCGGCCGCGTCCAGCGGCTCGGTCGGGTGCGGGCGGCACTGGGCCGTCGCCCACAGTTCCTTGCCGTGCATCTCCTCGGTGACGGTCGTCGACAGGACGCCGTCGTACGAGGTGATCTTGCCGTCCGTGATCTGGAGCAGCTCCGTGGACATGCCGAACTTGTGCGCCAGGGGCTGGAGCAACTGCGTGCGGACCATCTTCGCCGCCCGCTCCACCGCGCCGCCCGAGACCCACGTGTGGCGGCTCCGGCAGCCGGGGCCCGCGGGGGGCTGGTCGGTGTCGACGGGGGCCACGTGGACCTCGTCGACGCCCAGCGTCTCCTGGACGATCTGGCGGGCCAGCGTCGTGAAGCCCTGACCGGTCTCCACCGCGGCGCACAGGACCGTCGCGACACCGTCCTGGACCTTGACGGTCGCCGTGGAGACCTCGTCGGCGCCCTCCGCGCCCAGCATGTGCACCATGCCGAGGCCGTAGCCGACGCCCCGGCGCACCGCGCCCGGTTCGCCCGCGCCCTCAGGGCCGCCGGGCAGCAGCCAGTCCTCCTCGGGCGTGTCCTTGGGAAGCGCCGGGAGGGGGAACTCCTGGACGGCCTGGAGGAGTTCGGCCACGGGGGCCGGGCAGGTCACCGTCTGGCCGGTCGGCAGGACGTCCCCGGTCGCCATGGCGTTGCGCAGCCGCAGCTCCGCCGGGTCGACGCCGAGCTTCTTCGCCAGTTTGTCCATCTGCGCCTCGTAGGCGGCGCAGACCTGCATCGCGCCCTCGCCGCGCACATGGCCCGACGGCGGGTTGTTCGTGCGTACCGCCCAGCCCTCGATGAAGGCGTTCGGGACGACGTAGGGGCCGCAGGCGAAGGAGACGGCGGCGGCCAGGGCCTCGGCGGAGGTGTCGGCGTACGCGCCCGCGTCCAGCAGGATCTGCGCCTCGACCTTCACCAGCCGGCCGTCGGCGTCGGCGTGGTGGCGGTAGCGCAGCAGCGTCGGATGTCTGTGGGCGTGGCCGAGGAAGGACTCCTCACGCGTGGCCGTGAGTTTCACCGGGCAGCCGGTCTTCAGCGCGAGCAGGCCGAGCGGGAGCTGGAAGCCCTGGTCCTCGCGGTCGGCGGTGGCGCCGGGCACCCCGGTGACGACGATCTTCACGCGCTCGGGTTCGAGGCCGTAGCAGGCGGCGGCGGTGTCCCGGTCGGCGTGCGGGTCGGTGGAGGCGAGGTAGAGCTCCACCCCGCCGTCGGGACGGGGCACGGCGAGGCCGGCCTCGGCGCCGATCGGAGCGGGGTCGGCGCGGCCGATGCGGTACTGGCCCTCGACGACGACCTCGCCGGCCGCGGACGGGTCGCCGTGGTGCAGCGGGATGTGCCGGATCAGGTTGCCGTCGGGGTGCAGCGCCTCCGCCTCGAAGGCCTGCTCGGGGTCGATCACCGGGTCGAGCACCTCGTACTCGACGATGACGGCCGCGGCGGCCATCCGCGCGGTGTCCGGGTGGTCGGCGGCGACGGCCGCGATGGGCTCGCCGTGGTGACGTACGACGTCGGAGGCGAACACCGGGCGGTCGGCCTTGCCACGCCCGTGCAGGATGCGGCCGGGGACGTCCTCGTGGGTGACGACGGCCCGGACGCCGGGCATCTCACGCGCGTGTGACGTGTCGATGGACACGATGCGCGCGTGCGGGTGCGGCGAGCGCAGCACGGCCGCCCACAGCAGGCCCTCGGCCCACAGGTCGGCCGCGTACGGGAAGGTGCCCTCCGTCTTGGCGCGCGCGTCGGCGGGCTGCAGGGAGGCGCCGAGGCCGTGCGGGATCGGCTCGGGGGCCGAGGCGGGATCCACGGGGGTCGTCGCGGTGACTGTCTCGTTGCTCACGCCTGGCCTCCGTCCTGGCTCTGTCCGTATGCCGGATCATGCGGGTGGGGTTGTGCAGGGTTCTCGAACGCCGACGGGTGGACGCCTCCGGCGCCCGGTCCCGCCTGGTGCGGAATACGTGCCTCGTCGCCGTCCGTCTCGGCGTCGGCGGCGGCGGTCGCCTCGCGTTCGGCGACGACGTCCTTGACGGCCCGCAGGACGCCCCGGTAGCCGGAGCAGCGGCACAGGTTGCCGCACAGGGCCTGGCGGGCCTCCAGTTCGGTGGGGGCCGGGTTGCCCTCCAGCAGGTCGTGCACGGTCATCGCCATGCCGGGCACGCAGAAGCCGCACTGCACGGCACCGCACCGGGCGAGCGCCCGCTGCACGTCCGAGGGCTGTCCGTCGACGGCCAGGCCCTCGACGGTGCGGATCTCGCTGCCGGCGGTGGTGACGGCCGGGACCAGGCAGGAGGCGACGAGCCGCCCGTCCACCTGGACGTTGCAGGCCCCGCACTCGCCCTGCGAGCAGCCGTCCTTGGCGCCCGCGAGGCCGAGCCGCTCGCGCAGGACGTAGAGCAGCGACTCGCCGATCCAGGCGTCGGTGACGGGGCGGTCGGAGCCGTTGACGCGGAGCACGTAGGCGGCGA
This sequence comes from Streptomyces sp. NPDC060002, assembly GCF_042737245.1. NCBI lineage: Bacteria > Bacillati > Actinomycetota > Actinomycetes > Kitasatosporales > Streptomycetaceae > Streptomyces > Streptomyces sp. NPDC060002. The sequence continues at coordinate 98,672 of NZ_JBHWUW010000022.1, read as the reverse complement.
GGGGGTGTTCCTCGTGGAACGGCGCCGGGGCGTCGTCGGTCTCCTCGGCGGGCCCGTCGGGCTCGGCGGACCCGGTGGCCTCGGTGTGCCGCGGGGTGGCGGTGTCGTGGGCCTTGTCCGCCTCGGGATCGTGCGGAGGGTCCGCGGCGGCGGACCGGTCCTCGGGCGCCTCGGCCGGGCCGCGTGCGGCTCCGTGCGGGGCAGCGGGTTCGGTGGCCGGCTCCGCGGGGCCGTGGGCGGCCTCGGCGGGCTCGTGAGCGGCCTCGTGGGCGCGCTCGGCGTCCTCGGGCGCCTCGGCGGTCCCCTCGGCCTCAGCGGCCCGCTGAGCGTCCCGCCGGGGGGTCTCCAGGGGGCCGTTCGGGGCCACCGTGTACGCCTCGGCGGAGATCTCCGGGGCGAACGTCCCGGTCGGGTGCGTTTCCTGCCCGGTGTACTCGGCTGCGGGGCGGTGCCGGTCGGGGTCCACGGACACCGGGCCGCGCTCCGGCGCGTGCCCGTACGCGGGCAGGTCCGTCGCCGGCCGCGCGGCCGTGTCGGCCTCGTCGGGGTGCTGCCCCCACGCCTGATCGCCCACGCCGTGGTCCGCCGGGCCGGCCGGTTCCGTCGCCCAGGGCGCGGACGCGCCGCCGGGCAGGGTGGCCGGGGGCGTGCCGCCCCACTGTTCGACCAGGGCCGAGGTGGTGAACTCGCCCGACTCGTCGGGCAGGTCGCCGCCCGCGACGGGGATCGACCACTGGCCCGTCACGTCGTGGCCGGGCGCGGACCGCGGTGCGCCCGACTGCCCGGAGGTGTCCTCGAAGGCCCACTGACCGGTCGCGCCGGGGTGGTACGTGAACCGGTCGTCGCCCACCGTCTGCGGGGTGTCCTGCGGGGCGGGCCAGTCGGAGCCGCCGGCCGGGGCAGCCCAGGTTCCGGTGCCGTCCGTGGGGGGCGCCACCGCTATCTGCGGCGGCACGTACCCGTGGCCGGGCGCGGCGAGCGGACTGTCGCCGCGGGCGGCCAGGAAGGCGTCGATGCCGCCCTCGGGGAGCTTGACGAAGGCGGTCGCGCCGTCGTCGTAGTCCCCCTGGGGCAGCGGGTCCCAGCGGCCGCCGCCCTGCGGCGCGCCCTGGCCCTGCCCGTCTTCCTGTCCGTGTCCGTGTCCGGGTCCGTGCTGGTCGTCGCTCACGACAGCGCCCTCCCCAGTGCTCGTCGGGCCAGCGCGGCGACAGTGCGCCGCAGGTGCAGTACGGCGGGCGGAAGTTCCGGTACGGAGCCGTCCACGCCCGGCACCGGGTCGGGGATGCAGGCGGCGGCGACGTACTCCCCGAAGGCGGCCAGCGCCTCGGGGACGATGGTGCGGCTGTTGTCCCAGTCGATGAGCCGGGCGACCCACTGCTCGGCCTCCAGCGGCCGCAGCGGCATCGGCGCTATGGCCCCGACGGCGCACCTGACGCCACGCCGGGCGGGGTCGAGGACCAGCGCCACGGAGGCCATCGCACGGCCCGGGCCGGTGCGGCCGGTCGCCTTCAGGAAGATCTGCGGCGCGTGCAGCAGCGGCACGCGCACGTACCCGATGAGTTCGCCGCCGCGCAGCATCTCCATGCCGGCCAGCAGGTGCGACACCGGCATCTCACGGCGGGCTCCACCCGGGCCCACGATGATCAGGGTCGCCTCCAGCGCGGCCAGCACGGGCAGCGCGTCGCCCGTGGGAGCGGCCGAGGCGATGTTGCCGCCGAGGGTGCCCGCGTTGCGGATCTGCGGCGGGCCCGCGGCGCGCGCGGCCGCGGCGAGCGCCGGGATCAGGGCGGCGAAGTCGGGGCGGCCCATGCGCGCGTGGGTGAGTCCGGCGCCGAGCAGCGCGTGGCCGTCCTGGTACTGCCAGCCGCGGATCTCGCTGATGCGGCCGAGACCGACCAGCGCGGTGGGCCTGAGCTGTCCCGAGTTGACGGCGGCCATGAGGTCGGTGCCGCCGGCGACGGGCACGGCGGCGGGCATGGCGGCCAGCGCCGCCACGGCCTCGTCCAGCGTCGTGGGCAGGGTGACGGCCTGCCCCGCCTGCGGTGCGTGCGTGGTCAAAACCGGCTGCCCCTTCCCGCTGCCCCACCTGGTCCCACCTGTGCTGCCGTACGGTACGTGCTGACAGGGCGGACGTGGCAACTCTGGCACATCTTCGCAACACCCGAACGCGGGGGTCCGCTAGGAGGCATTCGCCCACCTCACCGAGGAGATGGTCCGTTTTGTACGGCATCACCGGTGCAGGCGAATTGCCACTCTTCGGTGAATATGGCGGGGTTGGTCCAGGACGCGCGGTATCACCGGTTCGGGGGCGGGCCGCCGATCGGACGCCCCGGGACGCCCGGCCGCCGCTGCCACGGCCTGGGGCCGGTGGGCGGGCGGTAGCCGACGCCCAGCGCGTCCAGCCGCTCGTAGTGGGCCTCCATCCGTCGCTCGAAGTCGGCGAAGTCCCGTTCCTCCGGGGCGGGCAGGGCGCTCCACGCGACCTCGGCGAAGGCCGCGAGCCGGGGGAAGGCCTGGTAGTCCACGCGCGCGTGGTCCTCCATCGCCTCCGTCCACAGGTTGGCCTGCGTGCCGAGCACATGCTCCGCCTCCTCGGATGTCAGCTCCGCGGGAACGGGGTCGAACCGGTAGACGTCCTCCAGGGTGCGCACGAACCCGATCGGCACGGGCTCGTCCGCGCCGCCGTCCTGCCGGTGGTCCAGGTACACCTGCTGCTCGGGGCACATCACGACGTCGTGCCCGGCCCGCGCGGCGGCGATCCCGCCCGCGTAGCCGCGCCAGGACGACACGGCCGCCCCGTCCGCGAGCCCGCCCTCCAGGATCTCGTCCCAGCCGATGAGCCGGCGCCCGCGCGCGGAGAGCCACTCGTCGAAGTGCCGGACGAACCAGGACTGGAGCTCGTCCTCGTCGGCGAGTCCGAGTTCCCTGATGCGGGCCTGTGCGGCCGGCGACCGCCGCCACTGGTCCTTGGGGCATTCGTCGCCCCCCACGTGAACGAACTCCGAGGGGAACAGCTCCAGCAGTTCCTCGAAGACCCCCTCGTAGAAGCGCAGGGTGTTGTCGGTGGGGGCGAGTACGTTGGGATTGATCCCCCAGGTGTCCCACACGGAGAGGGCGGTCGTGTCGACGACGTCGGTGTTGCCGAGTTCCGGATACGCGGCGATCGCGGCCTGCGAGTGGCCGGGGACGTCGATTTCGGGGACCACGGTGATATGCCGCTCGGCGGCGTGGGCGACGATCTCCCGGATGTCGTCGCGCGTGTAGAAGCCACCGTGCGGCTTCTCCTCCCACAGCGGTGAGGCCCGGTGGCCGAATTTCGTGCGCGCCCGCCAGGAACCGACCTCGGTCAGCCGGGGGTACCTCTCGATCTCGATCCGCCAGCCCTGGTCGTCCGTCAGATGGAAGTGGAAGACGTTGAGTTTGTGCGCCGCCATCAGGTCCAGGTAGCGCAGGACGCCGTCCTTGGGCATGAAGTGCCGGGCGACGTCGAGCATCAGGCCGCGCCAGCGGAAGCGGGGGGCGTCCTCGATCGTGACGTGCGGCACGACCCAGGGGCGGTCGCGACCGAGCGGGGCCCTGCGGTACGCGTCGGGACCGAGGAGCTGCCGCAGGGTCTGGGCGCCCCGGAAGACCCCGGCCGCGCTGCCGCCCTCGATGAGGACGCCGGTCCTGTCGCTGACGAGGCGGTACTCCTCGGGGCCGAGCCCGGGGTCCAGTTGGAGCCCGATGCCATCGCCGTCGGTGTCGTCGAGCTCGCGCCCCTCGCGGAGCGGCAGGCCGGTCGCCTGCCAGAGCACGGCACGCAGCCACCGGCCGACGCCCTCTGTCGCGGTGCCGGCGTAGAGCCGGGAGCGCACCGTGAGCCGTACCTCGCCGGAGCCGGCGACGACGCGGCGCGGCACCGGGATCAGTGAAGTCATGTCAGTCCTTTGCCGCTCCGCCCGGCCCGGAGACCAGCCGTCGCTGTACGAGTACGAGGAACACCAGAACCGGGATCGTCATGACCTTGGAGCCCGCCATCACACCGCCCCGGTCGGGGTGGTCCGGCTTGCAGAAGACCAGCAGGGCCATCGGCAGGGTCGACTGCGAGGTGTCGCTGATGACGAAGGACTCGGCGAACAGGAAGTCGCTCCAGGCGCAGACGAAGGAAAACACGCTCGTGGCCACCAGACCCGGCAGGACGAGCGGGAAAAGGATCTGCCACAGAAAGCGTGCGCGGCTCGCCCCGTCGAGGTACGCGGCCTCCTCCAGCGCCTCCGGAACCGCTTTCACGAACCCTCTCGGCATCCACATCGCGAAGGGCAGCGAGAAGGCGATGTGAGGCAGGATCAGGGACCCCAGGGTGTTCAACTGGCCGAAGTCCCGCATGCGGAAGAACAAGGGGATCGTGAGCGCCTCCACGGACGCCGTCCGAGCCGAGGAACATGATCAGCAGGGTGGTCCGGAAGCGGAACCGGAATCGGGTCATGGCGGTCGCGGCGAGAAACGCGATCGCCCCGGAGGCGATCACCACCGCGCCTGCCAGGACAAGGCTGTTGAGGAAGTAGCGGCCGAATTCCTGCTGCCCGAAGACGCGCCGGAAAGAATCCGGAGAGGGCGCGAGCGAACCACGGCCGTGGTTCGCTCGAGCGGAACTCCCCGGCCGGTTCGAAGGCGCCCAGCGCCATCCAGTAGAGCGGGAAGGCGACGACCACCGCGACCAGCAGCGCGCAGGCCTCGACGGCGATGCCGCCACGGACGGGCCACCAGGCCCCGCACGGAACTCCCGCCTCTTCCCTTCACAGCTCCTCCCCTGCCGGCGCGGCAGCCGCAGGTACACCAGCGTCACGGCGAGCAGGATCAGCAGCATCACGACGCCCATCGCCGAGCCGAGGCCGTACCGCGAGGACGCGAAGGCCTGTCGGTAGGCGTAGACGTTCAGGACGAGGTTCTGCCCGGCGATGCCGCTCCCGTTCGTCATCAGGTAGATCTGGGTGAAGACCTTGAAGTGTCGTTGCCGCCCGTGCCCGCGCAGTTGTCGTCGGGACCGTTGTCGTCGGTGACGGACTGCTCGGCGGTGGGGTCGGCCGCCTTGGCCTCGCTCCAGTCGCCGAAGTCCTCGGTGACGTCCAGGAGTCCGCCGTCGTGGACGTGGCCGGCCGTGTCGGTGTTGCCGTACTCCATGACGTCGGGTGCGGACCCGGCGTCGTTGAACGCCGCCTTGACGCGCTGGGCGCGGGTGTCGATCGGGATGTACTCGACGTCGGCCTTCGCGCCCTTGTGGGCCTTCTCGAAGGCGGCGACGGCCGAGTCGACGACCTGCTCCTTGGGCTTGTTGCCGACTTCCCGGAAGAGCCGGACGCGCAGAGTGCCCGTCTTGTCGTCCGTGCCGGAAGAGGAGTTGTCGGCTGCCTGGGGGCGCAGGCGGTGACGACCGGGGCGGCGGCCGCGAGCGCGGCCGGTCGGGTGGGGAGCTTCATGGCGCGATCCTCCGAGCGTTGCAACATACGCAATGACTGTTTCGCTCTGCACAACACATCGGAGGCTAGGGACTACAGGAACACGCCGACAAGAGGTCTCGACCACTGCGTGACCATCGGACGCACCCCGTGCGACGACAAAGGCGGCCGAAAGGTCTCGAAATGCGCGAAGGCCCCCGGGACGCGTCGCAGCGCGCCCCGGGGGCCTCGGAAAGCCCCTACGGCTACTTCTTGTCGCCGCCCTTGTCCTTGCCGTCGCCGCCACCGGCCATCGACTCGAAGATCTCCTTGCACATGGGGCAGACGGGGTACTTCTTCGGGTCGCGGCCGGGCACCCAGACCTTGCCGCACAGCGCCACGACGGGCGTCCCGTCGAGGGCGCTCGCCATGATCTTGTCCTTCTGGACGTAGTGGGCGTAGCGCTCGTGGTCCCCGTCGCCGTGCGACACCTGCGGCGTCGGCTCTACGAGGGTTCCCGTCCCAGTGCCTCGCTGGGGCTGGGTCTCAGGCTCAAGAGTGCTCATGGCGCCAAGGGTACTGAAGCCGGGTCCCGAAGCTCACACCCGTCAGTTGAGCGAGGCGTCGTCCGGATACGTCGCCACCATCGCGAGCTCGCTGCGCTGGCGGCGCAGCACCTCGCGCCAGAGTCTCTCGGGGGCCGGCGAGGAGACGTCGCCGGGCTCGGACTCCACGACGTACCAGGCGCCCTCGCCCAGCTCGTCCTCCAGCTGGCCCGGACCCCAGCCGGCGTATCCGGCGAAGATCCTGAGGGAGCCGAGGGCCGAGGCCAGGAGCTCCGGCGGGGCCTCCAGGTCGACGAGGCCGATCGCGCCGTGCACCCGGCGCCAGCCGAGCGGGGTGCCGTCGACGGCCGCGCCGCCCGGGATGACGGCGATCCCGAGGGCCGAGTCGAGGGACACCGGGCCGCCCTGGAAGACGACGCCGGGTTCACCGGTGAGATCCGCCCAGCCCTCCAGGATGTCGCTCACGCCCACCGGCGTGGGCCGGTTGAGGACGACGCCGAGGGAGCCCTCCTCGTCGTGGTCGAGAAGGAGCACCACCGCACGGTCGAAGTTCGGGTCCGCCAGGGCGGGCGTTGCCACGAGCAGCCGCCCTGTGAGCGAGGACACCTCGGTCATGCCAGACATGATCCCGCATCTTCCCGCGAAGTGGGGAGGCAATGCGGGCACACGGGTCGCGCACGGGCGCGGGCCGGGCGCACAGGCCCGCCGGGCGGCCGGTGGTGACCCCATGTGCCCGGTGGGAAACGGTTCGTGTTGTGACACAGCTATGACCTACCTGGGCGGTCCCTGGGCTTACGGGACAGGGGGCGGCGGCGATTACCCTGTCTCATCTGGCCCTGCCCCCGACACCAACGGCCCCTGCCCCAATCCACCATCCATGGAACGCGAGATACATGACCGTCAACGGCTCTGACGACGTACTGCTTGTCCACGGCGGCACCCCGCTCGAGGGCGAGATCCGTGTCCGCGGTGCGAAGAACCTCGTACCCAAGGCCATGGTCGCCGCCCTGCTGGGCAGTGAGCCGAGCCGGCTGCGCAATGTTCCGGACATCCGTGACGTGCGGGTCGTACGCGGCCTGCTCCAGCTGCACGGTGTGACGGTCCGGCCGGGCGAGGAGCCGGGCGAGCTGGTGCTCGACCCGACCTACGTGGAGAGCGCCAACGTCGCCGACATCGACGCCCACGCGGGCTCGAGCCGGATCCCGATCCTGTTCTGCGGCCCGCTCCTGCACCGCCTCGGCCACGCGTTCATCCCGGGCCTGGGCGGCTGCGACATCGGCGGCCGGCCCATCGACTTCCACTTCGACGTGCTGCGGCAGTTCGGCGCGAAGATCGAGAAGCGGGAGGACGGCCAGTACCTGGAGGCCCCGCAGCGGCTGCGCGGCACGAAGATCGTGCTGCCGTACCCGTCGGTCGGCGCGACCGAGCAGGTGCTGCTGACGGCCGTCCTGGCGGAGGGCGTCACCGAGCTCGCGAACGCGGCGGTGGAGCCGGAGATCGAGGATCTCATCTGCGTGCTCCAGAAGATGGGCGCCATCATCGCGATGGACACCGACCGCACGATCCGCATCACCGGCGTCGACAAGCTCGGCGGCTACAACCACGCCGCCCTGTCGGACCGTCTGGAGGCCGCCTCCTGGGCGTCCGCGGCGCTGGCGACCGAGGGCAACATCTACGTCCGTGGCGCCCAGCAGCGCTCGATGATGACGTTCCTGAACACCTACCGCAAGGTGGGCGGCGCCTTCGAGATCGACGACGAGGGCATCCGCTTCTGGCACCCGGGCGGCCAGCTGAAGTCCATCGCGCTGGAGACGGACGTCCACCCCGGTTTCCAGACGGACTGGCAGCAGCCGCTGGTCGTCGCCCTGACACAGGCCACGGGCCTGTCGATCATCCACGAGACGGTCTACGAGTCCCGCCTGGGCTTCACCTCCGCGCTCAACCAGATGGGCGCCCACATCCAGCTGTACCGCGAGTGCCTGGGCGGCTCGAACTGCCGCTTCGGGCAGCGCAACTTCCTGCACTCGGCGGTCGTGTCCGGCCCCACGAAGCTCCAGGGCGCCGACCTGGTCATCCCCGACCTCCGCGGCGGCTTCTCGTACCTGATCGCCGCCCTCGCGGCCCAGGGCACCTCCCGGGTCCACGGCATCGACCTCATCAACCGCGGCTACGAGAACTTCATGGAGAAACTCATGGAGCTCGGCGCGAAGGTCGAGCTGCCGGGGAAGGCACTGGGCTAGCACGCGTCGGGCCGGGCCGGCGGAAACCGGCCCGGCCGGCGCTCGAGGCCGTCTGTCAGCGCACAACGATGGGGCGGCACCCGGAAAACCGGGTGCCGCCCCATCACGTTGCCTACGCGCCGTGCACCGTCCGGTGAGGCGTAGACGGCAAGGTCACTTGCCCTTTGCCGCTTCCTTGAGCTTCGAGCCCGCGGAGACCTTGACGCTGTAGCCGGCCGGGATCTGGATCGGGTCGCCGGTCTGCGGGTTGCGGGCGGTGCGAGCGGCACGGTGGGTGCGCTCGAAGGTCAGGAAGCCGGGGATCGTGACCTTCTCGTCGCCCTTGGAGACGATGTCGCCGACGACCTCGGCGAACGCGGCCAGCACTGCGTCGGCGTCCTTGCGGGTCACCTCGGCGCGGTCGGCCAGCGCGGCCACCAGCTCACTGCGGTTCATGTTGTTACTCCCGTGTTCTTCTTGCCGTTGCGGCGTGCCACGCGGCGGAGCCGCATGTTGGGCACAGCGAAAGTCGTTGTGCACGCGCCCAGAGACGCATCCTGCCCCTACCAGCGGCGCGAAAGCCAATCCGGCACCCGCACGGAGTCGTATGACAACCCTTGGGAGTCACACGATGGGCGGTTGGGTCGGGCGCAACCCTAGAGGGCCGTCCGCGGCGCGAGGTTCCGCGACGCGCCGTGACGGGGGCCGCCGTGGCGAGCCTCACAACCCCCGCACCCGGTGCCCCGAGCCTACGAGGCCGACGCTCCCGCCGCCTTCGCGGCCTCCCGCACCGCACCCGCCACCGCGCCGGCGACCTTGTCGTTGAAGACGCTCGGGATGATGTAGTTCGGGTTGAGCTCGTCGTCGCTCACGACCTCCGCGAGGGCCTTCGCGGCCGCGAGCATCATCTCGGTGTTGACGGTGCGGGACTGCGCGTCCAGCAGGCCGCGGAAGACGCCCGGGAAGACCAGCACGTTGTTGATCTGGTTGGGGAAGTCGGAGCGGCCGGTGGCGACGACGGCGGCCGTCTGGCGGGCGATCGCCGGGTCGACCTCGGGGTCCGGATTCGCGAGCGCGAACACGATCGAGCCGTCGGCCATGGCGGCCACGTCGTCGCCGTCGAGGACGTTCGGGGCGGAGACGCCGATGAAGACGTCCGCGCCGCGCACGGCCTCCTTCAGGGTGCCGGTGAGGCCCTCGGGGTTGGTGTTGTCGGCGATCCAGCGCAGGGCCGAGTCCGGGGCCGCGTCGACCAGGTCCGCGCGGTCCGCGTGCACGACCCCGTGGATGTCGGCGACGACCGCGTTCTTCACGCCGGCCGCGAGCAGCAGCTTGAGGATGGCGGTGCCGGCCGCGCCGGCGCCGGACATGACGACGCGCACGTCCCCTATGCCCTTGTTCACGACACGCAGGGCGTTCGTGAGGGAGGCGAGGACGACGATGGCGGTGCCGTGCTGGTCGTCGTGGAACACGGGGATGTCGAGGGCCTCGCGCAGCCGGGCCTCGATCTCGAAGCAGCGGGGGGCCGAGATGTCCTCGAGGTTGATGCCGGCGAAGCCGGGGGCGATGGCCTTGACGATCTCGACGATCGCGTCGGTGTCCTGGGTGTCCAGGCACAGCGGCCAGGCGTCGATGCCGGCGAACCGCTTGAAGAGGGCCGCCTTGCCCTCCATCACCGGCAGCGCGGCCTTCGGGCCGATGTTGCCGAGGCCCAGCACGGCCGAGCCGTCCGTCACGACCGCAACGGAGTTGCGCTTGATGGTGAGGCGACGGGCGTCCTCGGGGTTCTCGGCGATCGCCATGCAGACACGGGCCACGCCCGGCGTGTAGATCATCGAGAGGTCGTCACGGTTGCGGATGGGGTGCTTGGACGCCATCTCGATCTTGCCGCCGAGGTGCATCAGGAACGTACGGTCGGAGACCTTGCCGAGGGTGACGCCCTCGATGCCGCGCAGCTGCACCACGATCTCGTCGGCGTGGGCGGTGGAGGTGGCGGCGATGGTGACGTCGATGCGGAGCTTCTCGTGGCCGGACGCGGTGACGTCGAGGCCGGTCACCGAGCCTCCGTGGGACTCCACGGCCGTGGTGATCTGGGAGACCGCCGTTCCGCTCGCGGGCACCTCCAGACGGACCGTGATCGAGTAGGAGACGCTGGGCGCCGTTGCCATGGCCGACTTCCTCTGCACTGCTGGGTCGCGGGTTTGCCGTCCGATCGTCGCACCTACCCACGAGTACGTGAAAGCCGCCCCGGATTGCGATCGTTTTGTTCTCAATCAAGTCGCCGAGGGCACCGGGATGCACCCGGGAGAAGGCAACGAGAGAGGCCCACATCACAGGTGACGTGGGCCTCTCTCGTGTTCATGACACCGACCCGCCATGCTCGCCTCGCGGCAAGTGGTCGCTCGTAGCGACGAAGGTTGGGCCCGGGGGCTTGGATCGAGCCGGTGTCACGACCAGGCTAACAAACGGATGCCCGAAGACCATTCCCGTCCGGGGACTTCACAGGAAACCGTCAGCTGTTCAGTCCCTCAGAAGGTCCGGGACCCCGTTCGCGTCCGGCTCGTCACGGTCCCCGGAGACGACCGTGAGCTGCTGCGTGGCCCGGGTGAGGGCCACGTACAGCACCCGCAGGCCGGCCGGGCTCTCGTCCGCGATCTCCGCCGGTGAGACGACGACCGTGGCGTCGTACTCCAGGCCCTTGGCCTCGAGGCTGCCGAGGGCCACCACCCGGTCGCCGAGCCCGGCGAGCCAGCGTCTCGCCTCCTCGCGGCGGTTCATGGCCACCACGACGCCGACGGTGCCGTCGACCCGCTCCAGAAGCCGCCCGGCCTCCGCGCGCACGGTGGCGCCCAGGGTGCCGGTGGCGGCCTCGAAGCGGGGCACGACCCCCGTCGACCTGACCGCCGACGGGGATTCGGCGCCGGGCATGGCCAGGGCCAGCACCTTCGCGGCCAGCTCGGCGATCTCGGCCGGGTTGCGGTAGTTCACGGTCAGCTCGAAGCGGCGGCGCGGGCGGGTGCCGAGGGCCTCGTCACGGGCCTCGGCGGCCTCGTCGGGGTCGGACCAGGAGGACTGGGCCGGGTCGCCGACGACCGTCCAGGTGGCGTGCCGGCCGCGGCGGCCGACCATGCGCCACTGCATCGGGGTGAGGTCCTGCGCCTCGTCCACGATGACGTGCGCGTACTCGGTGCGCTCCTGGGCGAGCCGCTCGGCGCGCTCGCGCTGCGTCTCCTCGCGCACCGGCATCAGCTCCTCCAGACCGGTGAGCTGGTCCAGCGGGTCGTACTCGCGCCGCTTCCGCGGGCGGAGCGGGGCGCCGAGGATCGCCTGGAGCTCGTCGAGCATGGCGATGTCGTGCACCGAGCGGCCGTCCCGCTTGAGGGCCCGGGCGACCTTGCGCACCTCGCCCGGGTTGAGGATGCGCCGGGCCCAGCGGCCGAGCCGCCGTTCGTCGGCCATGGCCGTGAGGACCGCCTCCGGGGTCAGCTCGGGCCACCAGGCGTCGAGGAACGCGATGAACGAGTCCTCGGTGGTCACGTCCTCGTCGAAGGAGGAGCGCAGCTCGGCGGCGAGCTCGGGGTCGCTGTGCCGGCCGGCCGCGCCGGAGCGCTCCCACAGGGCGTCCAGCAGCAGCTTGCGGGCGCGGGGGCGCAGGAGGTTCACCGGGGCGGTGCCGCTGAGGGCGCTCTGCCGGACGCGGTCCAGGTCGGCGAACTCCAGCTCCAGCCGGCGGCCGAAGGCGACGACCCGCAGCCGGGTGGGGGTCGCCGAGGGCGCGGGGACCTCGTCGGGCTCGCCGAGGGTCAGCTGCGCCGCGGCCCGGCCGCCGTTCTCCAGCGCGCCGCGCGCCGCCTTCCGCAGCACCTTCAGCATCCGGTGCGACCCCTTGGCCCGGGCCACCGCCGGGGAGTCGTACAGGGTGGCCTCGGCGCCGTCGACGAGGGAGCCGATGGCGCGGATGGCGACCTGGCCCTCCTCGCCGAGCGAGGGCAGCACGCCCTCGGTGTACGCCACCAGCAGCGGCGTGGGCGAGACGATCAGGATGCCGCCCGCGTACCGGCGCCGGTCCTGGTAGAGCAGATAGGCGGCCCGGTGCAGCGCGACGGCGGTCTTTCCGGTGCCCGGCCCGCCCTCGACGTAGGTCACGGAGGCGGCGGGGGCGCGGATGACCAGGTCCTGCTCGGCCTGGATGGAGGCGACGATGTCGCGCATGGTGTGGCTGCGGGCCTGTCCGAGGGCGGCCATGAGGGCGCCGTCGCCGATGACGGGCAGTTCGTCGCCGTCCAGGACCGCCGTGAGCTCGGGACGCATCAGGTCGTCCTCGACGCCGAGGACGCGACGCCCCTTCGAGCGGATCACCCGGCGCCGTACGACGCGCCCCGGATCGACCGGGGTGGACCGGTAGAAGGGCGCCGCGGCCGGCGCCCGCCAGTCGATGACCAGCGGGGAGTAGTCGGAGTCGAGGACGCCGATACGGCCGATGTGGAGCGTTTCGGCGATGTCCGCGGTGTTGTCGGGGCGGACGGCCCCCTCGGCGGGCTCCACGGCGGTGTAGGCGCCGTCCGGGCCCTTCTTGCCGTCCTTCCCGGCGAGCAGGTCGATCCGCCCGAACAGGAAGTCCTCGAACTCGTTGTTGAGACGGTTGAGGTGGACGCCCGCGCGGAACACCTGGGCGTCCCGCTCGGCGAGGGCGCCGGGCGTGCCGACCTGCCCGCGCTTGGCCGCGTCGTGCATGAGGAACTCCGCCTCGTGGATTTTCTCCTCGAGACGCCGGTACACCCGGTCGAGGTGTTCCTGTTCGATGCCGATCTCTCGGTCCCGCACCGAATCCGGCGCGGAATGCCGAACCGATCCGACCGCGGTTTCCTGCTGTGCCTGAACGGCCACCGGGCCCCCTTCTGACGTGCTGGGCAGCCGTCAACCGTACGCGAAGGGGACCCGCTGTAGGAAGTTACGCGTCGATCTGGACGAGCTTCTTGCCATCGAAGGTCATGACCTCGAAGTGGTCGATCTCATTGGTCTTGAAGGCGGCGCCGCCCACGACGTAGAGCGGGTTCTTGGCCTGCTCGGTCTTGGCGTTCGCGATGCCGTAGCCCCACTCAGGGACCGACCAGGAGGAGACCGTCTCGCGCTCGCCGTTCTTTCCGACGGCGATGAGCGAGCACTTCTCCGGGCCCGTCACGTTCTTCAGCTCGACGCCGATCTCCGTGCCCCACGCCTTCTCGCCCATGGCGACGGTCGCGGAGACCTTGCTCGCGGAGTCGGTCGCGGAGACCCGGTCGGTGAGCGTCGCGAAGGTGGTCTTGGCGGAGTTGGCGGACTTGGTGGAGCTCGCCTCGGTCCCCTTGGTCCCGCTGTCGCCGCCGGTCGCCGCCAGCACGGTGAGCGGGCCGCCGATGATCAGCGCGGCCGCGGCCGCCACCAGGAAGAAGGAGCGGCGGCGCTTGACCGCGCGGCGCTCGGACACCTCGTCGACCAGCCGTTCCGCGAGCCGCGGGCTGGGGCGGGCGGACAGGGACTCGCCGATCGCGGGGGTGCCGGTGCCCGGCAGGTCCGCGAGGGCGGCCAGCATGGGTTCCATGCCGGCGAGCTCGTCGAGCTGCTGGGCGCACCACTCGCAGCCGGCGAGATGCGTCTCGAAAGCGGTTGCTTCGGCGTCGTCGAGAATCCCGAGGGCGTAGGCGCCGACGGTCTCGTGTTCGCTCGGGCTCGGAGATCCCGTAGATCCCTGCATGGGTCCAGACATACCCGAACCACCTGCTCCGAATCCCCCGTAAACGCTCATCACGCCGTCACCCCCCGCTCCTCCAGAGCCAGCTTCATCGACCGCAGGGCATAGAAGACCCGTGAGCGCACGGTGCCGCTGGGTATACCCAGCGTCTCGGCCGCCTCGTTGACGGTACGCCCCTTGAAGTACGTCTCGACGAGCACCTCCCGGTGGGCCGGGGTCAGGTCGTCGAGCGCGTCGGACAGCGTCATCAGCCACAGCGCCTTGTCGATCTCGTCCTCCGCAGGAATGACCTCCAGCGGCGACGGGTCGACCTCCTGCGGCCGGGCCTGCCGGCTGCGGTGGCCGTCGATGACGATGCGGCGTGCGACCGTCACCAGCCAGGGGCGTACAGATCCGGTCGCACGATTGAGCTGACCGGCGTTCTTCCAGGCACGGATGAGCGTCTCCTGCACGACGTCCTCGGCGCGCTGCCGGTCTCCGGCAACCAGGCGCAGGACATACGCAAGCAGGGGTCCGGCATGCTCCCGATACAGAGCACGCATCAGCTCCTCGTCAGGTTCCGAGGGCTGGGACATGCGATGTCGGGCCCTCGATCCACGTTCATTGGCCACGGCCGCATCCTTGCGCACGCCCACCTCCGGTGTCCGGGGGTTCCCCCAGTCGGTCGCTCGACGACGGGTACGGAAGCGGGGTGTTGAGCGTTCAAACCGGGGAGACACTTTTCTTCGGAGTGTCATGACGAGCAGGGACATGACGGCACATTCCCACCGCTTTTTCTTTACACTTTCGCCACATCGACAAGATCGGGCCGACTGCCCGGCGAGCGGGGCAGGTAAACGGCGTGTAATCGAAATCACTTCGACAATCACTCGGTGACACCTCTACGAAAGCCGCATACCAGGCAGGGGAGTTACGACCGGGAGGCGAGCGCCGCCCGCCGGCGGTGCCGCGCCACCCGCTCCCGGTTCCCGCAGACCTCACTGGAACACCAGCGCCGCCGTCGCCCCCGGGACATGTCGACATACACGATCGGGCAGTTGTCCCCCGCGCACTGCCGCAGCCCCGCCCGCGCGACGGAGTCGGTGAGCAGCTCCACCGCGTCCCGGGCCACGGCGGCCAGCAGCGCGGCACACGCCGGCGGCCCGGCCAACTCGCGCACGAGCCCACCGTCTTCGCCCCGCACGGCACGGGGGGCCGGGGGCACGGCCCGGGCGGCGTCGTTGACCCGGGTCAGGGCGAGGTCGTACGACCCGGCCTCGTTGCGGGCGAGCCACCCGTGCACCAATTGTCCGGTGTTCCGCCGCAGTTCGCGGAAGGCGGGCGGCCAGGAGGCGTCGGCGTGAGCGAGCGGGGTGTCCGGCGGGACGAGTCCGCAACCGCGGATCCACGCGCACAACGGCCCGACGGCGTCGAGCCGTTCAAGGGGATGCGCGGTCGCGAGCAGGTCGAGACAGATCCGCCCGGCGTCGAACCGGAGCTCGTCCATGCGCGCGTCACCGCCTGCCGAGAGGCACTGCTCGAGGAAACCGTCCCTTCACAGTGCCAGCGCAGGGTGCCAATAACCAGCCCGCCCGGCGCTTGAGGGCGAGGCCGTCCAGGCCGAAGCGGGGGTCCGGGGGCGGCAGCCCCCGGGGACGGGACGGGTAGGGACGACGGGGCGGAACCCGCCTACTCGTCCGAGTACTTCGCGTCCGCGGCCGGGTCCAGCGCCAGCCGGTACCCCCGCTTCACCACCGTCTGGATCAACTTCGGCGCCCCGAGGGCCGTCCGCAGCCGGGCCATCGCCGTCTCGACAGCGTGCTCGTCGCGCCCCGCGCCCGGCAACGCCCGCAGCAGATCGGAGCGCGGCACGACCCATCCCGGCCGCCGGGACAGCGCCCGCAGCAACGACATCCCCGCCGGAGGCACCGGCTTCAGACACCCGTCCACCAGCACCGCGTGCCCCCGGATCTCCACCCGGTACCCGGCGACCGGCAGCGCCCGGGCCCGCGACGGCAGCTCCTGGCACAGCAACTGCACGAGCGGCCCGAGCCGGAACCGCTCCGGCTGGACGGTGTCCACGCCCCGCGACTGGAGCGGCAGCGCGGTGACCGGCCCTACGCAGGCGGGCAGCACATCGTGGGAGAGGGCGGCGAGCAGCTCGGGCAGCAGCCCGCGCTGCTCCGCGCGCGACAGCAGGGACGCGGCGGCGGGCGCGCTGGTGAAGGTGATCGCGTCCAGTCCGCGTGAGACGGCGGCGTCGAGGAGCCGGTCGAGCGGCGAGACGTCCTCCGGCGGCATCCACCGGTAGACGGGCACCCCCACGACCTCCGCGCCCGCGACCCGCAGCGACTCCACGAACCCCGGCAGCGGCTCACCGTGCAGCTGGACGGCGACCCGGCGCCCGTCGACGCCCTCCTCCAGGAGCCGGTCGAGCACCTCGGCCATGGACTCGCTGGACGGCGACCAGTCCTCCTTCAGCCCGGCGGCCCGTACGGCGCCCTTGACCTTGGGGCCGCGGGCCAGCAGCTCGACGCCGCCGAGCCGCTCGAGCAGCTGCTCGCCGAGCCCCCAGCCGTCGGCGGCCTCGATCCAGCCGCGGAAACCGATGGCCGTGGTGGCGACCACGACGTCCGGCACCTGCTCGATGAGTTCCTTCGTGGCGGCGAGCAGCTCACCGTCGTCGGCGAGCGGCACGATCCGCAGTGCGGGCGCGTGCAGCACCGCCGCACCCCGCCGCTGGAGCAGCACGCTGAGTTCCTCGGCCCGGCGCGCGGCCGTCACGCCCACGGTGAAGCCCGCGAGGGGCCCGTGTTCGACAACACCCTGGGGACCGGCGTCGGATCGCTGCTGTTGCTCGTACATCACTCTCGTCCCGCTCGAGTCGCGTTTGCACCTACATGCCGACGAGCCTGTCAACGGTGCGTGACAGGCTCGGTTCGGCCACGTGTCGCCGGTGTTACGTCACACCTCGGCGTAGCTGAGCTGCTGCTTCGCCTCGGAAGCGGTGCTTCCAGCAGTGATCCTGCCGGACGGGCGGCGAAGGTATACGGCCCAGGTGACCCCGAAGCACGCCGCGTAGAAGGCGAGGAAGGCGACGAAGGCGCCGGTTCCGGAACCGTAGGAGAGGAAGGACTGACGGAAGGCCAGGTTGATCCCGACACCGCCGAGCGCGCCGACCGCGCCGATCAGTCCCATGGAGGCACCGGAGAGACGCCGGCCGTAGGCGGCCGCCTCCTCGCCCGCCAGCCCCTTGGCGACGGCCTTCGTCTGGAAGATGCCGGGGATCATCTTGTACGTCGACCCGTTGCCGAGGCCGCTGAGCACGAACAGCACCACGAAGACGGAGACGAAGAGCGGCAGCGACTTCTGCATGCTGGCGAAGACCAGGACGGCGGTCGCGGCGGCCATGCCGACGTAGTTGTACAGGGTGATGCGGGCACCGCCGTAGCGGTCGGCGAGCCAGCCGCCGACGGGACGGATGAGGGAGCCGAGCAGCGGGCCGATGAAGGTGAGGTAGGCCGCCTGGAGAGGCGTCCGGCCGAACTGGTTCGTCAGGACCTGCCCGAAGGCGAAGCTGTAGCCGATGAACGACCCGAAGGTGCCGACGTAGAGGAAGGACATGATCCAGGTGTGGGCGTCCTTCGCGGAGTCGATCGCGGCGCCCGTGTCGTTCTTCACGGAGGCCAGGTTGTCCATGTACAGCGCGGCGAGGGTGGCGGCGGCGACGATGAACGGGATGTAGATCCCCAGCAGCACGCGCGGCCCGCCGTTCGCGCCGATGACGGCGAGGGCGATCAGCTGGATGACCGGCACGCCGATGTTGCCGCCGCCCGCGTTGAGCCCGAGCGCCCACCCCTTCTTGCGGAGGGGGAAGAAGGCGTTGATGTTGGTCATCGAGGAGGCGAAGTTGCCGCCGCCGATGCCCGCGATCAGGCCGACCAGGAGGAACGTGTTGAAGGAGGTCCCCGGCTCCATCACCGTGAACGCGGCGATCGTGGGGATCAGCAGCAGGCCGGCCGAGATGATCGTCCAGTTCCGGCCGCCGAAGATCGCGACAGCGAAGGTGTAGGGCACCCGCACGACCGCACCGACCAGCGTCACCATCGACGTCAGCAGGAACTTGTCGGCCGGGGTGAGGCCGTACTCCGGGCCCATGAAGAGCACCAGCACGGACCACATCGTCCAGATCGAGAACCCGATGTGCTCGGAGAGGACGGAGAAGAGGAGGTTACGGCGGGCGATCTTCTCGCCCTTCTCGTTCCAGAAGGCCTCGTTCTCCGGGTCCCACTCCTCGATCCAGTGGCTCCCCTTCTTCGTGGGGGGCGGGGATGCGGGGGCTGTACTCGGGGCTGTCATGACGCCTCCACGGTGCTCCGGGACTCGGGTGATTCGGGGGGATGAGCGGTGATGAGTCCCGAAGGTAGGGAGGGCGCGTTTCCACGCTGTGGCTGTGGGTGACCGGAAAGGAACGTTGCTCTCACCTTGCGCGCAGGGCCGGTGAGAGGTTGTGGCCCGAGCCTGAGCGTACGGGCCGGGACGGGGGTGCTGTTGCGTGAGGCGGCGCGCGGGACGGCCGCGTACGCGTACCCGAAGCGCCCCCACCCCCCGCCGGACCGGGGGTGGGGGCGCATCCGTCGAGGCCCGCGGGGCCCTTCAGTGGCAGACGAACTCCTTGTTGGCGGTGCTCCCGCTCAACGTGCAGGTCTGACCGCGGACCGCACCGGCCGGGTCGTGAGCGGTGAGGTCCCAGGTCCCGGCGTTGCGGCTCAGGGCCGCGTACCCGAAGACCCCTCCCTGGGTGACGGAGTGATTCACGGGCTGCAGCGGCGTCCCGACTGTCTTCCCGATGACGCCGGCGTCGTTCGGCCCCTGCTCCAGAGGGGCTCCCCCGGAGAAGCCCACCGTCACCTGCGGTGGCCGCGTGGTGTTGAAATCGATCATCTGGTAGAGGTGCGCATGGCCGGAGACCACCATGCGGATGTTGTCCGCCAGCCGCCCCAGGGTCGTCCCGGCGACGGCCCTTTCGAGGACCGGGGTGAACGTCTCCAGCGGTGGGCCGACCGATCTCACCATCCACACGGGCTTGTGGGTGACGACGAAGTAGTCGTGGCCGGTCTGCTGCGCCGCGACCTGGTTCACGGTTTCGAACTGCCGGGTGTAGATCGCCTGCTGCGCGAGGCTTCCGCTGTCGGCCGGGTCGGCGAACGAGGAGTCCACGTTGAGAAGGTGCAGGACACCTGCCCTGATCTCCACCGGATCGGGGTAGAACGAGCACGATCCGTTGGGTCTGAGTTCGTCGGCGAGGTAGCGGAACCACGCGGCCCCCGCGCCGCCCGTCGCGGGTGGGGTGCGGCAGTCCTCGTGGTTGCCCCGCGTCAACACGACCGGCGCCATGGCCAGCAGCTTCTCCGCCGGCCTGAAGAAGTCGGCGACCACACAGGCCCAGGTGAATCTGTCCGCCGAGGTCGTGCAGCCCGGATTCGCCGCCTTGTCGTTGGCCTGAGCCGGGTCGTCACGGTAGAGGTAGTGGCCGACATGGATCACGAGGTCCGGTTGTGTCACCTTGGCCGCGCTGTTCGCGATCTGCGGGAACGGCCAGCCGGTCTGGTGGTTGGCGCAGTCCTGATCGGGACCCGCCGTCGTGACGCGGCACCCCGAGTCGCCGATGACGGCGATGGTGCCGGGACGGGTGTTCGCGGTCCAGTTCGGCAGGGGAAGCTGACGGTTCGCGGGGTGCACCACGGCCGCGGCGACCGTCGACTGCGCGAGCACCGCGTCATAGGCCCCGAGGGGCACGACCAACTCGCACACCGTGGTGGGGAACTGCGGCAGCGCGGGACGGCTCAGCAGCCGCATCCGGTAGGCGGTCCTCACGGTGCCCATGGTGTACCGCACGGAGGGGCACGTGCCGGAGGTGTCGGTGGTCACATAGCGGACCTGGGCACCCCGGCTGGTCAGCTGGGTCCATGCCCATGCCTCACCGTTGGGGTTACCGGTCCCTGGTGGCGGAGGGGTCGGCCCCGGCGGCTTCGGGCCTTCGCCGTAGGGCGGGGTCCCTGGCGGAGAGCTCGCCCCCGGCGGCTTCGGCCCTCCGCCGTCGGACGCGGTCCCCGCGAGGGCCGTCCCGACCGAGAGCGCCGCGGTCAGCACTCCCGTCATGGCCACAACGATGGTCCGGCGCATCCTGCTCACGTTCCTCCATCCCGAAACCCTGGGCTCCGCCCCGTCCGATCGACGGGTATACCGGGCCATACTCACCAGGGCTTCGGAGGGACGCACCCCGAACCGGGCGAACGGCGTACGGCGGCGTACAGCGGCGTACGAATGCGCGCACGAGATCCGGTTCGGGGCCGAGGGCGCCGTTCAGGACCGGTGTGTTCCGGCGCCGACCCGTCCGTCCGGCCACAGGCGTGGCCTGCGGCGGGCCGCCAGATCCTCGACCCAGCCGAAGCAGACCACGCAGGCCGCGGTGAGCAGCCAGACGGCCGGCAGCTGCGGCCACGGGCTCTCCAGGACCCAGGTCCCGTTCGTCTCCAGCCACGAGATGCCCCACAGCCGGTCCCACAGGGCCTCCACTACTCCGATGCACACGTTGTGCCACAGGTAGATCGTCACGGCCCGGGAGTTGAGCAGGGTGATCAGCCGGTCCCAGCGGCGCAGCCGGCCCGGCCACTCGGACCACGACGGGCTGATGTGCAGGAGCAGCAGCACCGCGGCGAAGGACCACAGGGACTGGGCGAAGGGCATGTCGTCCAGGTCGTGCCCCTCCCTGAGGTCATGGGTCAGGGTGTACCAGAGGCCGATTCCCGCCACCGCGGGCGCCAGGGACGGCACCACGTAACGGGGCAGGCGGCGCAGGACGCCCTCCTGGTGCGCCATGCCCAGCAGCCAGCACGCGCCGAACGCGCCGAAGTCGCTGAGCTGGGCCTCCAGCCGCCAGCCCGGCACCGACAGCGCGCCGAACTCCAGGGCGGCGGACAGCGCGACGGGCGTGAGGATCGTCGGCCAGGGCAGCCGGCGCAGGGCGCGCAGCAGGAGCGGGGAGAGCAGCACGAACCAGAGGTAGGCGCGGATGTACCACAGGGGTACGCCCAGGTCGACGGCCCAGCCGTCGCTGATCAGCCCGTGCGCGCCGGGCAGGCCCTCGCCGTACGGCGGGTCGCTCAGCGGCAGGATCCAGTAGGCGAGGTGGAGCCACCACCAGCCGGGGTGCCCCTCGTCGTCCGGGCTCCAGCCCGCCACCAGCATGCCCGTCACACCGACCGCGCCCAGCAGCCACAGCGGGGGCAGCAGCCTGCGCAGCCGGCCGCGCACGACTCCCAGCGCGGGGCGCTTGGCCAGCGAGCGGGCCATGAGGTTGCCGGCGAGCGCGAACATCACGCCCATGGAGGGGAAGACGACGGGCAGCCAGGCCCAGCCCATCAGGTGGTAGAAGACGACCCGGAACAGGGCGATGGCCCGGAGCAGGTCGAAGTAGCGGTCCCGTCCCCCGCCCTTCTTCCCGGCGTCCTTCTTCTCGGAACTCTGCGGTTCGGAACCCTGCTGATCAAAACCCTGCTGCTCCAGACTCCGCTGCTCCGGCCCGGCGTTCCGGGCCGGCGGGTGGGGCAGCTCGGGCAACTCGGCCGTGGCGTCCGTCGGGTGGGTGCTCATCAGGCCGCTCCTCCGTCCGCGGTCGCCGCCGTCGCACCGGGCGGGGCCGCCACCTGGCCCTTGCGGCGGAGTTTCTGCCAGCGCAGCCGGCCGCCGGTGAGGGCGGTGATCCAGGACTGGAGCAGGACGATGTACATCAGCTGGCGGTAGAGGAGCTGCTGGAGCGGGAGGGAGATGAGGGGGGCGAGGCGTTCGCGGTCCAGGACGAAGGCGTACGCCGCGCAGCCCGCCTGGACGGCGAGGACGCCGAACCAGGCCGCGATCGTCTTGCCGGTCGGGCCGAAGAGCAGGCCGTAGACGAGGAAGAGGTCGATGAGCGGGGCGAGGAGCGGGGCGACGACCATGAAGAGGGAGACGAGCGGGAGTCCGACGCGGCCGAAGCGGCCCGACGGTCCGCCCTCGACGAGGGCGCGGCGGTGCTTCCAGATCGCCTGCATGGTGCCGTAGCACCAGCGGTACCGCTGCGACCACAGCTGCTGGACGGACTCGGGCGCCTCGGTCCAGGCGCGCGCCTTCTCCGCGTACACGACGTGCCATCCGTCCCGGTGGATGGCCATCGTGATGTCGGTGTCCTCGGCGAGGGTGTCGTCGCTCATGCCGCCGACCCGGTCGAGCGCGGTGCGGCGGAACGCCCCGACGGCCCCCGGGATGGTGGGCATGCAGCGCAGGACGTCGTACATCCGGCGGTCGAGGTTGAAGCCCATCACGTACTCGATGTGCTGCCAGGCGCCGATCAGGGTGTCCTTGTTGCCGACCTTGGCGTTGCCGGCGACCGCGCCGACCTGCGGATCGGCGAAGGGCTGGAGGAGTTCACGGACCGTGGAGGGCTCGAAGACCGTGTCGCCGTCCATCATCACGATGAGGTCGTGCCGGGCGTTGGCGATGCCCCGGTTGAGGGCGGCGGGCTTGCCCGCGTTGAGCTGGCGGACCACGCGGACGCCGGGCAGGTGCAGATCCTCGACGATCCGGGCGGTGCCGTCGCTGGAGCCGTCGTCGATGACGAGGATCTCGATCGGGTGCTCGCTCTTCATCAGCGAACGCACCGTGCTCTCGATGCACTTGGCCTCGTTGTAGGCCGGGACGAGCACCGACGCCGGTTCGGTGACGGGCGCGTCGGGTCCCCAGGCGAAGCCCTTGCGGCGGGTACGGCGGGTGTGGATCGCGGAGAGCAGGAGCATCAGCCCGAAGCGGGCGAAGACCAGGACGCCGATGACGGCGAGGCCCACGACCAGGACGGCGGTGATGTCGTCGGAGGCCTCGACCAGGAAGACCCAGGCCCTGCCCTTCCACAGGTCGAGCCCGGTGACCGGGGTGTGCGCGCTCGGGGCCTTCAGGGCCTCGGTGAGGTTCTCGAACGTGTAGCCCTTGCGCTGGAGTTCGGGAAGGTAGGTGTCGAGGGCCCGGACCGTCTGGTGGCGGTCGCCGCCGGAGTCGTGCATGAGGACGATCGCGCCCTTGCCGCCCTGCGGCGTGGAGTTGCGGATGATCTCCCGGACCCCGGGCCTGCGCCAGTCCTCGCTGTCGGCGGTGGTGAAGACGGTGAGGTAGCCACGGGTGCCGACGAACCGGGTGACCGGCCAGGAGGCGTTGTCGAGGGCGTCCGTGCTGGAGGAGTAGGGCGGCCGGAAGAGCGACGTCCGGATCCCCGCGGCTCCCGCCAGGGCCAGCTGGTTCTGGGTGAGCTCCCAGTCGATGCGCTTCTTCGACTGGTAGGACAGATCGGGGTGGTTGAAGGTGTGCAGCCCGATCTCGTGGCCCTCGTCCACCATCCGCCGGACCAGGTCCGGGTAGCGGGAGGCCATGGTGCCGGTGATGAAGAAGACGGCATGTACGTGGTGCTTCTTCAGGACGTCGAGGACCTCGGGGGTCCACTTCGGGTCGGGCCCGTCGTCGAAGGTCAGCACGATCCGGTGGTCCGGCACGTCCAGGGTGGTCTGCTGCCCGTGCCGGGTGTCGACGACCGGCCCGCCTTCGAGCACCTTCTGCGGCACCTTGTCGGCGGCGGCCTCGGGGCGGATGCGGTAGTCGGCGAGGATCTCGCTGTGCACATAGCCGCGCAGCATCAGCATCGCCATCATCGCGAGGAGCACGACGAGCGGCAGCAGATGACGCAGCCGGAGCGAGACCAGACGCCGGCGGTCGGGTGACGGCGGCGCGGCGTGCGCGGAGCCGCCTGCGGCGCGCCCCGGGGCCCGGCCCCGGCCCTTCCTCGGGCCGGACCGCCGGCCGGAGGACCGCCGCCCACTGCCGCGCGGCCCGCCGGCCGACTCACCTCCTGGCGCGTCCCCCGTCGACGGTGGAGCGGACGCGGCGTGGCCGCCGGACGAGTGCGCGGGCTGCCCGACAGCTGACCGTCGGGTCGAGCGGCGGCTGGTGCGTGGTGCCATGAGAGGTGGTTCTCCGGGGACGAGGTCGGGCGAAGGTACGCGCCGCGAGCTGAAGCGGCGAGGAGCGAGTATCGAGACATCGCTATCGAGACGTCGCTGACAAAGGTGGGACTTCGTTGCCAAGGCCCCCTGCGTCGGGCCCCGTTGCGTCGGGCTCCGCGCCGCGGGGCCCGGGATTCCGGCTCGGTGGCGGACGCCCTCCCCCGCCCGGTGACCGGACTCGGGCAGCCCGGTGACGGTGTTGGAGAAGCGCCGCCCCCGGCCCGGGCCCGGTCGCGGCCCCGGCGCGCCCGAAGGCGTGCCGGGGCCCGTCGGCCCAGGTGTCCGAAGGCGCAGCCGCCGGCATGGCCGGCGAAGCCGTGTCCGCCGAGGCCGGTCGCCGGTCGCCGTCGGCGGGGTCCGCACGCGCGCCGAGGCCGGTGACGCCCGTGAGGCCTGGCGGCCGGCGGCTCTCACGGGAACCCGTTCAGGCTGCCGGGCTCGATGCCGCCGGGACCGGTTCCGGCGGACCGTCGGCGACCGTGGTGGAGGCTCCTCCGGCCGGGGACGGCGAGGAAGGCGTCGAAGGAGAGGCGGCGGGTGAGGAGGCCGGCGGCGGCGTGGACGGCGTCGGTGCGACCACCGGACTGCTCGGGCCGGACGTCGAGGGGGCCGTGGGCGTGGGGCCCGCGCTGGGACGGACGGACCCGGTCGCCGAGGGCCGCGCCGCCGGGGACGTCCCGCTCGACGGAGCCGCGCTCCCCGACGCGCCCGGCGCCGTACTCGCGCCCGGCTTGCCCGAAACGCCGCCGGACGCGGTGGCGGTGGCACCCGAGCCGCCCGGAACCTTGCCGCCGGGCACCCCCTGGCGCGGGCTCGCGGACTCGTCGGGCGCCGACGTGCCGTCCACCTTGCCGGCCGCCGGCTTGTCGTCGGCCTGGCCCGGCACGGGAACCGGCAGCCAGGGCGCGCCCGCGTTGCCCGAGAGCAGCGCGGCCACGATGACGACGGCGTACGCCCCGCACGCGATCCCCACGACGATGCCGATACGGCGGAACGTACGACTGCGCCGGCCCGACTCGTCGACGAACACCGGGACGTCGGAGGCGGCCTCCGCACCGTCGGGCCGCCCCTTCTTCAGGGGGTCGAGCTGGACGGTCACCTCACCCGGGTCGCTCCCCTTCCCGTCCGCGCCGCCGGGCTGCTCTCCCCAGGGATCGCGGAGATCGCTCGACCGTTCGTTTTCGGAAAGACCGTTCGAGGCGTCCGAGGCCGGCAGCAGGCCGCTGTCACGCGGTACATCCATTAATGACCGGTATCTGGTGCTCTCTCCCGCCATGGACGTCAGCGGCTGCCGTCCGGCTCCGGGAAAGCCCTGGGACCCTGCCCCCACGACCGGCGCATCCCGGGTCGGCGATGCCGCCTCCGGCCAGGTCGGTTGGGCGTCTTCTCGCCAATTCTTCATGTGCGTACTTCCCCCCACGGAACTGTTCCGGGTGCGCCGACGACCCTGAGCACACGTCGGCGAAACCAGGCCCCCACCCGGTTCCAGCGCCCCATTTATCCCATTGCGCTCAGGTCCACGAATCTAGCGCAGGCTTGGGCCCTGCGTTCGCGATGTGTCATACATGGACAGAAATCACGCCTATGTCCATGGCTGGAAACCGACCCTCCCTGAGCCTTGACGGTCGCACTCCGATCACCCCGATCCCGAAAGTGACCCCCGATGCACATCGAAGATCGAAGTGATGTGAGCCTTTCATCACATCAGTGACATAGGACGACAAAGCGAAAGCTCTGCGGAACGGGCGGAGATCCGCTCCAGGCATGGCCGGAAAGTTCATCGGCGCCGACACCGGATTGCCCGTTTTCCTCACCCGCCCCATTGACGTGACCACAGCAGCCACATAACTTCCCCCGTCGAAGCGCTTCGACGTCACCCATCGAATCGATTCGATGGACGCACCGTGACGCCCTCAGATCCATCCGACTCCCCTGGAGGAACAGGATGTTGACGGCACGAAGGCGTGTGAAGGCACGACGGGGAACCGCGTGCGCGGCAGCGGTCGTCGCCGGGTCACTGCTCCTGGCCTCCTGCGGCGGCTCGGACGACGGCGGCACCTCCGACGCCAGGACCCTGCGGCTGTGGCACTACGAGGCCCCGAACAGCGCGATGGGCGCGGCCTGGACAGCCGCGGTCAAGGAGTTCGAGGCCCAGCACCCGGGCGTGAAGGTGGAGTTCGAGGAGAAGAGCTTCGACCAGATCCAGAAGACCGCCCCGATGGTCCTCAACTCCTCCGACGCGCCCGACCTCATGGAGTACAACAAGGGCAACGCGACGGCGGGCCTGCTCTCCAAGCAGGGGCTCCTCACCGACCTGTCCGCCGAGGTGACGAAGCGCGGCTGGGACAAGCTGCTCAGCCCGGGGGTGCGCACCACCAGCCGGTACGACGCGAACGGCGTGATGGGCTCCGGCAAGTGGTACGGGGTGCCCAACTACGCCGAGTACACGATGGTCTACTTCAACAAGGACCTGTTCGCGAAGTACCGCCTCGCCGAGCCGAAGACGTTCGACGACCTGGTCACGGCGATGGACACCTTCGCCAGCAACAAGATCACCCCGCTCGCCAACTCCGGCGCCGAGTACCCGGCCCAGCAGTACGTCTACCAGCTGGCCCTGTCCAAGGCGGACCGCTCCTGGGTCGACTCCTACGAGCTGTACCAGGGCGAGAAGACCGACTTCCACGACGCGGCCTGGACGTACGCGGCCGACACCTTCGCCGACTGGGTGAACAAGGGCTACATCGGCAAGAGCTCCACCAGCGCCAAGGCGGAGGACGCGGGCGTCTCCTTCCTCCAGGGCAAGGCGCCGATCCTGTTCTCCGGCAGCTGGTGGTACGGCCGCTTCCAGGACGAGGCGAAGTTCGACTGGGGCACCACCCTGTGGCCCGGCTCGAACCTCACCCCGGGCTCCGGCGGCAACCTGTGGGTGGTCCCCGAGAGCGCCCACAACAAGGAGCTCGCCTACGACTTCATCGACATCACCATGTCGAAGAAGATCCAGAACCTGCTCGGCAACAAGGGCGGCGTCCCGGTCGCGGCGGACACGGCGGCCGTCACCGACCCGAAGGCCAAGGAACTCATCGCCCACTTCAACACCCTGTCCGGCCGCGACGGCCTGGCCTTCTACCCGGACTGGCCGGTCCCCGGCTTCTACGACGTCCTCGTCTCCGAGACCCAGAAGCTGATCACCGGCAGCGAGCAGCCGGACGGCTATCTGGACGCGTTGCAGAAGGCGTACGACAAGGGCGTACCGAAGACATGACGGTGACCGTCGAACGCGGCGGGCGGGTGAGCGGCAAGCAGCACAGGGCCGTCTCCCCGCGCCCCGCCCGGAACTCCTACACCCTGTTCCTGCTCCCCGGCGCTCTCGCCTTCCTCGCCGTGATCGTCGTCCCGTTCCTGATGAACACCTGGGTGGGCTTCACCGACTGGCAGGGGGTGGGCAGCCCCCGGTGGTCCGGGCTCGCCAACTACCGCGAGCTGATGGACGACGCGGAGTTCTGGGAGAGCTTCCGGCACAGCCTCTTCATGGTCGTCGCGATGGCGGCGCTCCCCACGGCCGTCGGACTGGTCCTGGCCGCCGCCCTGTTCGATCACGTCGGCAAGCACTTCGGCAGCCGCACGGCGGCCGTCCTGCGCGCCTGCTTCTACCTTCCGCAGGTGCTGCCGATCGCGGTCGCCGGCATCGTCTGGAGCTGGATCCTCGCGCCCGACGACGGCTCGCTCAACGCGCTCCTGCGGGCCGTCGGTCTCGGCTCCTGGCGGCAGGACTGGCTCGGCGATCCCGACCTCGCGCTCTACAGCGTCATGGGCGTGATGGTGTGGGTACAGCTCGGCTTCCCGCTGGTCGTCTTCATGGCGGGGCTGGAACGCGTCGACCCGCAGCTGTACGAGGCGGCCGAGCTGGACGGCGCCGGCTGGTGGCGTCGCTTCCTGCACATCACGCTGCCGCAGATCCGCCCGGAGATCTACGTCGTCCTGACCTGGTGCACGATCGCCGCGCTGAAGGTGTTCGGCGCGGTGTACGTCCTGACGAAGGGCGGCCCCGGCGGCGCGACGAACGTCCCCTCCTACTTCTCCTTCGCCACGTATTTCGAGAAGACGCAGGTCGGCTACGGCGCCGCGATCTCCACCGTGCTCACCGTGATCATCCTCGCCCTCTCCCTGGTCGGCCTGAGGCTGCAGACCAGGGCGGAGGACGCGGAGGAAGGACCGCGCACATGAAGGCCGCCCGAGCCCTGCGCCGCTACCCGGTCCTCCTGGCCCTCTGCCTGGCCGCCCTCTTCATGATCGTGCCGTTTCTGGTCGTCGCCGTGAACGCGGTCAAGTCCCCGGCGGAGTACTCCCGCAACGGCCCGCTGAGCCTGCCCGACGGCCTGTACCTGGACGGTCTGAAGGACTTCTGGGAACGCGTCGACTACAGCCGCAAGCTGCTGAACTCGGTCCTGATCAGCGGCTCGGTGGCGGTGGGGGCGGTCGTCCTGTCGGTGCTGAGCGCGTACGCCATCGGCATCGGGCGGATCAGGGGCCGCACCTGGATCCTGGCCTTCTTCGTGCTGGCCAACATGCTTCCGCAGGAGGCGCTGGTCTACCCGGTGTACTACCTGAGCAAGCAGGCCGGCCTGTACGACACCCGGCTCAGCGTGATCATCGTCTTCACGGTGATCCAGGCGGCCTTCGGCACGTATCTGCTCTCGTCCGTGCTGAGCCGGTTCCCGCGCGAGATCATCGAGGCGGCCCGGATCGACGGCGCCGACAAGTGGCAGGTCCTGTGGCGGATCGTCGTCCCCGTCAGCCGCCCCACCCTCGGCGTGCTGCTGGTCTTCTTCTTCATCTGGACCTGGAACGAGTTCCTGCTCCCGCTGGTCATGCTGATCTCCAACGACAACCAGACCGTGTCGGTGGCCCTCGGCGTCCTGCAGGGGCAGCGCCTGATGGACGCCACGATGACCAACGCGGCCGCCCTCCTCGGCGTACTCCCGGCCCTCGTCTTCTTCCTCGTCTTCCAGCGGACCCTCACCCGTGGCATCGCCGTGGGTGCCGTGAAGTAGTGAGGACCGAGCAGTAAGGACCCCGCACCCATGAAGTTCACCGACGGTTACTGGCTGCTGCGGGAGGGCATCACGGCCGCCCACCCGGCCGAGGTCCTCGACGTCACCGAGTCGCACGGCGGCCTGGAGATCCACGCGCCGACCCGGCCCATCCGCAGCCGCGGCGACCTGATGACGGGACCGGTCATGACGATCACCGCCCACACCCCGATGCCCGACGTCGTCGGCCTCACCCTCACCCACTTCACGGGCGAGCGGCCCCGCGAGCCCGCCTTCGGCCTCACCGAGGCGGAGCCGGCCCCCCAGCTCTCCTACGACGACGCCTACGCGACCCTGACCTCCGGCGCGCTCTCCGTGAAGGTCGCCCGTTCCGGCCCCTGGCACGTGGAGTTCCTCGCCCACGGCCGCACCCTCACGTCCAGCGGCCCCAAGGGCATGGGCATCATGCGGGACGCGGGCACCGGCGCCCACTACCTGCGCGAGCAGCTCGACCTGGGAGTGGGGACCTCCGTCTACGGCCTCGGCGAACGCTTCGGACCACTGGTCAGGAACGGCCAGGTCGTCGACATCTGGAACGCCGACGGCGGCACGGCGACCGAACAGGCCTACAAGAACGTGCCGTTCTACCTCACGGACGCGGGCTACGGCGTCTTCGTCGACCACCCGGGCAAGGTGTCCTTCGAGGTCGGCTCGGAGGCGGTTTCGAGGGTCCAGTTCAGCGCCGAGACCCAGGAGCTGACGTACTACGTCATCCACGGCCCCACCCCGAAGGACATCCTGCGCAAGTACACCGCCCTCACCGGCCGCCCCGCGCTCCCGCCCGCCTGGTCGTTCGGCCTGTGGCTCTCGACGTCGTTCACCACCTCCTACGACGAGGAGACGGTGACCTCCTTCATCGAGGGCATGCGCGAGCGCGAACTCCCGCTCTCCGTCTTCCACTTCGACTGCTTCTGGATGCGGGAGTTCAACTGGTGCGACTTCCGCTGGGACCCACGGGTGTTCCCCGACCCGGAGGGCATGCTCGCCCGGCTGAAGGCGAAGGGCCTGCACGTCAGCGTGTGGATCAACCCGTACATCGCCCAGCGGTCACCGCTCTTCGAGGAGGGCAGGGCGCTCGGTCATCTGCTGAGGCGGCCGGACGGGAGCGTCTGGCAGTGGGACCTGTGGCAGCCCGGCATGGCCCTCGTCGACTTCACCAGCCCCGCCGCGCGCGACTGGTACGCGGCCAAGCTGGAGGCACTTCTCGCGCAGGGCGTCGACTGCTTCAAGACCGACTTCGGCGAGCGCGTCCCGGTCGACGTGACCTGGTCCGACGGCTCGGACCCGGAGCGGATGCACAACTACTACACCTACCTGTACAACCGCACCGTCTTCGACGTGCTGCGGGGGCACCGGGGCGAGGGGGAGGCGGTCGTCTTCGCGCGGTCGGCGACCACCGGCAGCCAGCAGTTCCCGGTGCACTGGGGCGGCGACTGCGAGGCGACGTACGCGTCCATGGCGGAGTCGCTGCGCGGCGGGCTGTCCCTGGGCCTGTCCGGGTTCGGCTTCTGGAGCCACGACATCGGCGGCTTCGAGGGCACACCGACGCCGGCCCTGTTCAAGCGCTGGCTGGCCTTCGGCCTGCTGTCCTCGCACAGCAGACTGCACGGGAGCTCCTCGTACCGGGTGCCCTGGCTGTTCGACGAGGAGTCGGTGGACGTGGCCCGGCACTTCACCCGGCTGAAGCTGCGGCTCATGCCCTACCTGTACGAGGCCGCCCGCGCCGCCCACGAGGAGGGCACGCCGATGATGCGGGCGATGGTGCTGGAGTTCCCGGCGGATCCCGGGTGCGCGCACCTGGAACGGCAGTACATGCTCGGCCCGGACCTGCTGGTCGCGCCGGTGTTCGACGACGAGGGGGACGTGACGTACTACGTCCCCGAAGGCGCCTGGACCCACTACCTCACCGGGCGGACGGTGACCGGGCCGCGCTGGGTACGCGAACGCCACGGGTTCCTCAGCGCTCCGCTGCTGGTGCGGCCGGGCGCGGTGCTCCCGGTGGGCGCCCACGCCGACCGGCCGGACTACCCGCACGCCGACGGCGTCACCCTGCGCACGTACGGCCTGGAGCGCGGCGCCCAGGTGACGGTCCGGATCGGCGACGTGACCTTCACCGTCGTACGGGAGGGGGACACGCTGCGGGCGTCCGCGAGCGACCCCTCGGCGCCATGGGCGCTGGCGGCCGGCGACCGGGTCGCGCGGGCGGCGGCGGGCACCGGGTTCCTGACCCTGGAGACCCCGGCCCCGCAGGCCCAGGACGACCGGGAGCCGGTCTGATGGCGAAGATCACCGATGTGGCGCGGCACGCCGGGGTCTCCCCCAGCACGGTGTCGTACGCGCTGAGCGGCAAGCGGCCGATCTCCGAGGAGACCCGGCGGCGGGTCGAGGAGGCCGCCCGCGCGCTGGGCTACCGGCCGCACGCCGGCGCCCGCGCGCTGGCCAGCAGCCGCTCGAACGTGCTGGCACTGGTGGTGCCGCTGCGGACCGGCATCCATGTCCCGGTCGTCATGCAGTTCGCGGTGTCGGTGGTGACGGCGGCCCGCCGGCACGACCACGACGTTCTGCTGCTGACCCAGGAGGAGGGCGAGGAGGGGCTGCGCCGGGTCGCGGACACGGCCCTGGTCGACGCCCTGATCCTGATGGACGTCCAACTCCACGACCCCCGGCTGCCGTTGCTGCGCTCCTTGGACCGGCCGTCCGTGATGATCGGTTTCCCGCTCGAGGCCGACGGGCTGACCTGCATCGACCTCGACTTCCGGGCGGCGGGCGAGCGGTGCGTGGAGCATCTGGCGCAGCTCGGGCACCGGGTGGTCGGGCTGGTCGGGTCGCCGCCGGAGGTGTACGTGCGCGGGACGGCCTTCGCGCAGCGCGTGGTCCAGGGGTTCACCGCGGCCGCCGACCGGGCGGGGCTCGCCTCCGCCGTCCACCCCTGCGAGGCGACCCCGGCGGCGGCCCGCCGGGTGGCGGAACAGCTCCTGCGCGAGCAACCCGCACTGACGGGGGTGGTGGTCCACAACGAGGCGGTCCTGGAGCCCCTCATCGACGCGTTCGAGCAGCTGGGGCTGCGGGTCCCCGGCGACCTGTCGGTCACGGCGATCTGCCCGGACGGGCTCGCGGCGGGGCTCCGGGTGCCCGTCACCTCCGTCGCGCTGCCGTCGGCGGAGGTCGGCGAGCGGGCGGTGGGGCTGCTGATGCGCAAGCTCGACGGCGAGACCGTGCCCGAGGCGACGCTGCTGCCGCCGACGATGACCCGGCGGGCGAGCACGGCGCCGCGGACGGTCAGTCCACGCTGACCGGGTTGCCGAGGCGGGTCCCCAGGAGCGCGCAGGACACGCCCTGGACGCCTTCGTAGCCCACGGTCCGACCGGGGGCGAGTTCCCGGGCGAGGCGTTCGGCCAGCGTCTCGCCCTCCTCGTGCAGGCGCAGGCGCGCGGCGTCCCAGCGGATGTCGTCGCGGTCGGCCAGCCAGGTGTTCATGGCGGCGTCGATGTCCCTCGCCCAGGCGGACAGATCGGCGGCCAGGACGTCGGAAAGGCCGAGGGCGGCCCCCGGGTCGTCCGGCGCGAAGTCGTCGTAGGAGCCGCTGCCCCTGCGGAGGGGGCGCGCGTGGTACTCGCCCAGGAGCGTGATGTGCAGCGAGTCGTCCACCGGGCCCTCCTTCTGTCGTTACGGCAAGAACCCCGCCGCTCGGGAGCGACGGGGTTCTTGTTCACATGGGATGAGTGGAGATGGCGGGAATCGAACCCGCGTCCAACGGTGCAGAATCAGGGCTTCTCCGTGTGCAGTTCGCTGTGATTTTCTCGGCCCCGGTGATCACGCGAACAAGTCGCCGACGGGCCCAGTCACTGTTTGATTTCCCATCGAACCCCGTGACCGGGCTCGATGGTTTAGTCCCCTAGATTATGCCAGGATCCGGATCGGGAACACTTCCGGGCTGACACCCATATGGGTCCTACACTCACTGCTTATTAGGCAGCGAGGGCGTAGGACTGGGAATCGCTCTTGATATTGGCGATTATTTTTTGCGACATATGGTTTACGAGATCATTGCCGCTTCCTCGACACGCTTCCCCTGCTTCAACAGTCGCTGTCGAAACCGATCATCCCCATGTTGATTTTTCAAACCGCGTGCCCGCTGTGGAGCACGAGTGCCATCGTACGTGACCAACGCACGTCGATGCCACTGTGTTCCCCGCCGCCACGTGTGCAGGGGCTACGCGTGCCGCTGCCTGCGCTTCTCCGCCGCGATCACCCGGTCCGTCTCCCGGCGGTCCTGCTGCTCGCGCAGGGTCTGCCGCTTGTCGTACTCCTTCTTGCCGCGCGCCAGCGCGATCTCGGCCTTCGCCCGGCCGTCCTTGAAGTAGATGGCGAGGGGCACGATCGTGTGACCCGTCTCCTCGGACTTCACCGACAGCTTGTCGATCTCCTCGCGGTGCAGCAGCAGCTTGCGCTTGCGGCGCGCGGAGTGGTTGGTCCAGCTGCCCTGGAAGTACTCGGGGATGTGCGCGGCGTACAGCCACGCCTCGTTCCCCTCGATCTGGACGAAGCCGTCGGTCAGCGAGGCGCGGCCCTCGCGCAGCGACTTCACCTCGGTGCCGGTGAGGACGAGACCGGCCTCGTAGACATCGACGATCGCGTAGTCGTGCCGGGCCTTCTTGTTCTGCGCGACGATCTTGCGCTTGCCGTCCTTGACCTTGCCGGACACGGCCGCCCCGCCCTGCTTCGGCTGGGACTCCTTCGGTACGTACATTCCCTTGCTCATAGTGCAGCCAGTTTCGCACCCCGAGGGGGCCGAAGGGAAAGTCGATTACCGGATGCTCAGGACACGTCCCCGAGTCCGCTCAGCACGGTCTCGGCCCGCTCCAGCGCCCCGTCGTCCGCTTCCAGGTCGGGGGTGATGCCCCGGCCGTCGACACCGTGACCGGAGGGGGTGCGGTAGTGCCCGACGGTCAGCTCGGCGACGGAGCCGTCGGGCAGCCTGCTCGGCATCTGGACCGAGCCCTTGCCGAAGGTGCGGGAACCCACGACGACCGCGCGGCCACGGTCCTGGAGGGCGCCGGTGAGCAGCTCGGCCGCGCTCATCGTGCCGCCGTCGACGAGTGCGACCAGGGGGCTGGTGGTGTCGCCGCCGCCATCGGCGTGCAGCGCGCGCTGGTCGCCGTCGACGTCGTAGGTGGCGACGAGGCCGCCGTCGAGGAAGGCGGAGGCGGTGGAGACGGCCTCGGTGACCAGGCCGCCGGAGTTGCCGCGCAGATCGAGGACGATCCCGGCGCCGGCCGGGGCCCGGCGGACGGCGCTGCGCACACTGTCACCGACGCCCTTGGTGAACGCGGCGACGGTGATGACGGTGGTGCCGTCGGAAAGCCGGTGGACGGTGACGGAGTCCGTGGACAGGAGCGCCCGGCGCAGGGTCTCGGTCCACGCGCGCGCGGCGCGTTCCAGGCCGAGCCGGACGGTGCTGCCGGCGGTCGCGCCCGTGGCGTCACCGCGCAGTAAGGAGACGACGTCGGTGACCGGGAGGCCTTCGACGGACCGTCCGTCGACGCTGCGCAGCCGGTCGCCCGCGCGGACCCCGGCGGCGGCCGCGGGCGATCCCGACTGCACCTTGGTCACCTCGATCCGGCCGTCCCGGTCGCCCCGCGCCTCCAGGCCGACGCCGGTGTACCGGCCGTCGAGGGACGCCTCGAACTCCTCGTACTCGCCCTCGGAGTAGACGGCCGCCCAGCGGTCCCCGCTGCGGCTGACGGCGCGCTCGGCGGCCTCCATCGGGGACTTGCCGTCCGCGGCGGCCTCCTCGGCGGCCCGCGTCACGTCCTCGGAGTGGCCGGCGGGGGCCGGGGAGGGGGCCGCGCCCGAGGCGCTCCGCCCGCCCTCTCCGGGGTCCCCCGGCAGGGATCCGGTGGCGGCGCCGGCGACGAGCACGCTCGCGAACACCAATGTCAGGGCGGCCCCGCGGCCGAAACGGCGGGGCTGGCAGAACAGGTCACGGCCTGACATGGCGGTGAGTCTAGGGGAACGCGAAGGGCCGCACGGTCGGTTGACCGTACGGCCCTCGGGGCGTACGTCACACCTTGAGGTACTTGCGCAGCGCGAAGAACGCGGCCAACGCGGGCATCAGCAGGCTCGTGGCGAGGATGAGCGGAAGCTTCGTCAACACGGCGTCCCAGCCGATGAAGTTGATCAGATTCAGCTTCTCGGACAGGGCCAGGCCGTGGTCGATGATGAAGTACCGGGCGATCACCAGGAATCCGCAGGCGACCGTGCCGCCGATCAGCCCGGCGACCGCGGCCTCGGCGATGAACGGCGCCTGGATGTAGAAGCCGGAGGCGCCGACGAGCCGCATGATCCCCGTCTCACGCCGTCGGCTGAAGGCCGAGACGCGCACGGTGTTGACGATCAGCATCAGCGCCACGACGAGCATCAGCGCCATGACCGCCCGCGCCGCCCAGTTCATGCCGTTGAGCAGCCCGAAGAGGTTGTCCAGGATGCCCTTCTGGTCCTGCACGGACTGCACGCCGTCCCGCCCGTCGAAGGCGGTCGCGATGACCTGGTACTTCTCCGGGTCCTCCAGCTTGATGCGGTACGACTCCTGCATCTGGTCCGGGGTGAGGGAGCTGGCCAGCGGGGAGTCGCCGAACTGCTCCTTGTAGTGCTTGTACGCGTCGTCCTGCGACTCGTACGTCACCTTCTCGACGACCCCCATCTTGTCGAGGTCGGACTTGATCTGCTTCTTCTGGTCCGCGGTCACCGCGCCCTTGGCGCAGTTCGGGTCGGACTCGGCGTCGCTCTTGTTGCAGAGGAACACCGAGACGTTGACCTTGTCGTACCAGTAGCCCTTCATCGTGGTGACCTGGTCGCTCATCAGGAGCGACCCGCCGAAGAGCGCCAGGGACAGGGCGACGGAGACGACGACGGCGAAGGTCATCGTCAGGTTGCGGCGGAGACCGACACCGATCTCCGACAGTACGAACTGGGCGCGCATGGCGAGTTGTTCAGGCCTTTCCGGGGACGTCCGCGAGGGCGGAGGCGATGGCGGGGGCGGTCAGTGCTGGTAGCCGTAGACGCCGCGCGCCTGGTCGCGGACGAGGCGGCCCTGCTCCAGCTCGATGACGCGCTTGCGCATCTGGTCCACGATGTTCTGGTCGTGCGTGGCCATCAGCACGGTCGTGCCCGTCCGGTTGATCCGGTCGAGCAGCTTCATGATGCCGACGGAGGTCTGCGGGTCGAGGTTGCCGGTGGGCTCGTCCGCGATCAGCAGCTTGGGCCGGTTCACGAAGGCCCGCGCGATGGCGACGCGCTGCTGCTCACCGCCGGACAGCTCACCGGGCATCCGGTCCTCCTTGCCGCCGAGCCCGACGAGATCGAGCACCTGCGGCACGGACTTGCGGATCTCGCCCTTCGACTTGCCGATGACCTCCTGCGCGAAGGCGACGTTCTCCGCCACCGTCTTGTTCGGCAGCAGCCGGAAGTCCTGGAAGACCGTCCCCAGCTGGCGGCGCATCTGCGGCACCTTCCAGTTGGAGAGGCGTGCGAGGTCCTTGCCCAGAACGTGCACCTGACCGTGGCTGGTGCGCTCCTCGCGGAGGACCAGCCGCAGGAAGGTGGACTTGCCGGAGCCGGAGGATCCCACGAGGAAGACGAACTCGCCCTTCTCCACCTCGAGGGAGACATCCCTGAGTGCGGGGCGGGTCTGCTTGGGGTAGACCTTGGAGACGTTGTCGAATCGGATCACGGATGCACCACGGGTCGCCGGGGGTAGATGAGCGTGACCATACGCGAACCGGGGAGGGCGGCGCAGGCGTCGGGAGGGGTTGAGTGGGGCTTGTGCGTTTTTGTGCGGGACTTTGTACGCCCCCCGCTCTCCGGGTGAGCCGCGCGGCCCCCGGAGGAACCTGGCACAGTGGAGGGGGAACGTTCCCGTTCCCCGAGGCGTTGTGTACATGGAACCGGTGCAAGGAGGGCGAGCGCATGACGTACGACCGGCTGGTGTGCGCTAACTGCGCCGCGCCCGTGAGCGAGGGCCGGTGCCCGGTGTGCCGCGCGAACCGCGAGCGGCTGCAGCAACAGGACAACTTCTTCGCGGGGCTGAACCCGATGGCGCTGATCGCGCTGCTCGCGGTGCTGGTGGCGGCGCTGGCGCTGCTGGCCCACCAGACCGCGTGACCCCTGGAACACATAGGTGAAGGGGCCCGGAGCTGATCGCTCCGGGCCCCTTCGCGCGTACGTCACGTACGGACGCGACTACCTGGCGTCAGGCAGCGGCGCCGCGGCCGGCCGCGAGGCGCGGCAGCACCCGGAAGCCGATGCCGCCGGCGATCATCGTGGCCGCACCGATGATCAGGAACGTGGTCTCACCGGCACCGGTCTCGGCGAGCTCCTTGCCGCCACCCTGCGCGCTGGTGTCGACGGCGTCCGAGGTGTCGGTCAGCGCGGAGCTGCCCTCCTCCTGGGTGGAGGTGCCGTCGGTGTCGGTACCACCGGTGGCGGAGCCGCCGCCGGTGGTGCTCGAACCACCGGTCGTGCCCGAACCGCCGGTGGAGTCGTCGCCGCCGGTGGTGCTGGAACCGCCGGTGGTCGAGCTGCCACCGGTCGTGGTGCTGCCACCGGTCGTGGTGCTGCCACCCGTGGTGGTGCTGCCACTCGAGGTGCCCGCCGAGGTGCCGGCGGACGTGCCGGTCGAGGTCCCGGCGGACGTGCCCTCCGACGTGCCGGCGGACGTGCCGGTCGAGGTGCCGGCGGACGTGCCCTCCGACGTACCGGCGGACGTACCCGTCGAGGTGCCGGCGGACGTGCCGGTCGAGGTCCCGGCGGACGTGCCCTCCGACGTACCGGCGGACGTACCCGTCGAGGTCCCGGCGGACGTGCCCTCCGACGTACCGGCGGACGTACCCTCCGACGTACCGGCGGACGTACCCTCCGACGTACCCGTCGACGTGCCGCCGTCGG
This sequence comes from Streptomyces sp. NPDC060002, assembly GCF_042737245.1. Classification (NCBI taxonomy): domain Bacteria; kingdom Bacillati; phylum Actinomycetota; class Actinomycetes; order Kitasatosporales; family Streptomycetaceae; genus Streptomyces; species Streptomyces sp. NPDC060002. The sequence goes on along the minus strand of NZ_JBHWUW010000022.1, from coordinate 60,639 downwards.
TGCAGATCCCGATCGGGCAGGGCTCCTCGCCCGTCTGCGGGGTCACTTCGCCGGACGTCGACACAAGGCCGCTGAGGCCACCCTCGTCACCGGCGGCCGAGGCGACCCCGGCCACCGTCAGCGAGGCGCCCGCGGCGATCACGGCGCCGGCGGCTATGCGCGCGAAACGGATCCGCGTCTTCTTGGTCATATAGCTGCTACCCCCAGTAGCTGAATCGTCGATGAGGCCGCGCCCGGGGTTGTGATCGACGGAGGTAGCTGAGAAGCAGCTGAAGCCCCGGTTCACATGCGCCCCAGAGATACGCATGCCACACTGCACCTTCCCCATTTTTCAAAGCAGCGTCAAGGTCGTTTGCGTACGCAATGTCCAAGTCGGGGCGCTTTGCGCGATGTTGGTACTGTGAATGTGACATAAAAAGGCAACCGCCCCTGAATCAGGGGCGGTTGCCTTGTCGACAAAACTACTTCTCTTGCTGCTTGCGCCAGCGAATTCCGGCTTCCAGGAAACCCTCGATCTCACCGTTGAACACGGCCTCGGGGTTACCGACCTCGTACTCGGTGCGCAGGTCCTTGACCATCTGGTACGGGTGCAGGACGTACGAACGCATCTGGTTGCCCCAGGAGTTGCCGCCGTCTCCCTTGAGCGCGTCCATCTTGGCCTGCTCCTCCTGCCGGCGCCGGTCGAGCAGCTTGGCCTGGAGGACGTTCATCGCGGACGCCTTGTTCTGGATCTGCGACCGCTCGTTCTGGCAGGAGACGACGATGCCGGTGGGGAGGTGGGTGAGGCGCACCGCGGAGTCCGTGGTGTTCACGCCCTGGCCGCCGGGACCGGAGGACCGGTAGACGTCCACCCGCAGCTCGGACTCGTCGATCTCGATGTGGTCGGTGGTCTCCACCACGGGAAGGATCTCGACACCCGCGAAGGAGGTCTGCCGACGCCCCTGGTTGTCGAAGGGGGAGATCCGCACGAGCCGGTGGGTGCCCTGCTCCACGGAGAGGGTGCCGTAGGCGTACGGGACCTGCACGGCGAAGGTGGTCGACTTGATGCCGGCCTCTTCGGCGTACGACGTCTCGTAGATCTCGGTCTTGTAGCCCTTCTGCTCCGCCCACCGCAGGTACATCCGCTGGAGCTTCTCCGCGAAGTCGGCGGCGTCGACGCCACCGGCCTCGGCGCGGATGTTCACGAGCGCCTCGCGGGAGTCGTACTCACCGCTGAGCAGCGTACGGACCTCCATCTCGTCCAGCGCCTTCTTGACGGAGGTGAGCTCGGACTCGGCCTCGGCGAGGGTGTCCGGGTCGTCCTCCTCCTCGGCCATCTCGAACAGCACGGAGAGATCGTCGATCCGGCCGCGCAGCGCGTCCGCCTTCCTGACCTCGGCCTGGAGGTGGGACAGCTTGCTGGTGATCTTCTGCGCCTCGTCCGGGTTGTCCCACAGGGACGGCGCGGCCGCCTGCTCCTCGAGCACGGCGATATCTGCCCTCAGCTTGTCGAGGTCCAGAACGGCCTCGATCGACTCCATGGTCGAGGAGAGGGACTTGAGCTCTTCGGATACATCGACGACTGCCACGCCTCCAGCGTAACGGCTCCGCCAACCGGGGAGTGCCGGGCACCGCCCGCGGCCGGTCCCTGCCGGCCCCGCCCCCGGATCCCCGGCCTGTGCCCACCCACCGCCCGTCCGGGGGCGCCCCCTCCGGGGGAGCCCGAGGACGAGGCCCCTTCAGGGCCGAAACGGAGGTCCGGGGGCGGCGGCCCCGGGATCACGGTGACGTCGGCGCCGAGTTCTTCGTGTCCTGCGGGGTCGCCCCCGCGTCGTCGCCGGAGGTGGCCGCCCAGGTGCCGAATCCCGCCGCGGCGACCAACGCCACCGCCGCCACGCTCAGCGTGATCCGCCGCCGTCGGGTGGCGGAACGGTTCCGTGCCGAGCCGGGGCGCGGCGCGCCGGCCGCCCTCGGCACCCGTGCCGTGCCGTGTGCCCCGCCCGCCAGCTCGTCCGGCGCGGGCACCCGCATCGAGGTATGGGTGTCCCGGTTGGAGTCCGGCTTCGCGCCGGGCACCAGCGGGACCGACCCGCGCCGTGCCTTCCCCGAGGGAGCCGCGGGAGAGGACGCGGAGGGCGCGGTCTCGGCCGGCTCGCCCTCCTCCTGCTCCGGGTCCGGCTCGTCGACGTCCAGCGGCGGCATCCCGGCCAGTGTCGGCAGCTGCTCCCGCAGCCGCGCCGCCAGCTCGGACGCCCGCAGCCGGGACGCCGGCGCCTTCGCCAGGCACTGCACGATGAGCTGCCAGAGCTCGTCCGTGATGCCGGGGAGCGGGGCGACGGACTCCGTGACGTGACGGCGCAGCACCGCGCCGGGGTGGCCTCCGCCGAACGGTGTGAAGCCCGCGAGGAGCTCGTACAGCACGGTCGCCAGGGCGTAGATGTCCACCGAGGCGCGCGGCGGCAGGCCCTCCACGATCTCCGGCGCCAGGTAGTCCGGCGTGCCGATGATCTTCGTGGCGCGGGTCCGTTTGGGGGTGTCGATCAGTTTCGCGACGCCGAAGTCGGTCAGCAGCGCGCGGTGCGAGCCGCCGGGGCCGAGCGGACCCTGCATGTCGAGCAGGATGTTCTCGGGCTTCACGTCGCGGTGCACGATCCCGGCCGCGTGCGCGGCGGCCAGTCCCTCGGCGATGTCCGCGACGATCGCCACGGCGGCCTCGGGCGCGAGCCGCCTGTCCCGTTCGAGGCGGGTGCGCAGGTCCGTGCCGCGCACGAGATCCATGACCAGGGCCAGGTCGTTGCCGTCGACCACCAGGTCCCGTACGGACACCACGTGCGGGTGCTCCAGGCCGAGGAGTGCCGTGCGCTCCTGCACGAAGCGGCCCACGAGCTCCTCGTCGGAGGCGAGGTCCTCGCGCAGCAGCTTGACGGCGACGGGTCCGTCCGGTCCCTCGCCCAGCCACACCGTGCCGGCGCTGCCCCGTCCCAGGATCTGGTGGGCGGTGTACCGGCTGCCGATCTTCCGTGCCAAGGCTGCTCCTACAGACGCGTGTTGCCCATCAACGTACGCGTCCGAGGAGCCAACCTTCACCGCGGAGACGGAAATCACCCGCCGGATGTCGACAAGTACACAAAATCGCGGTCAGGACCGGAGCCTGTGCGGTCCCCGCTGGCCCGGTTGCCGGTGGCTCAGTTGCCGGTGCCGCCCGTGCCGCTGCCGCCCGAGTCGGCCAGGTCGCCGATCCAGCCGGTGACGTCGTTGAACCAGCCGCTGATCAGCTGCCAGTAGTTCTTGCCGGTGCCGATCCAGCCCTGGAGCGGGCTCAGCTCCCAGATCAGCCAGCCGGCCACGAACAGGATGACGATCGTGAACAGGCAGCCCTTCAGGCAGCCCAGTCCGGGGATCTTCATCGGGTTGGCGCTGCGCTGCCTCGGCTCCCGCGGCTGCCGGGGCTCCGGCTCGGGCCGCTGCCTCGGCTGCTGCTGGGGCTGCGGCGCGTACCGCTGGGGCTGCTGCTGGGCCTGCTGGTGCTGCGGCGGCGCGTACTGCTGCTGCGGCTGCCCCTGGTAGCCGTGGCCGGGCTGCTGCTGCGGACGCTGCTGAGGCCGCTGTTGCTGCTGATTCTGCTGCGGATACGGCTGCTGCGGCTGCTGGCGGGAGACCTGCCGCTGGGGGCGGCGGCGCAGCGGGTCCTCGCCCGGGTCGAGGTACTGCTGGACCTGCGTGGGCTCGTTGCGGTCGCGGGCGGCCCGCATCTGGGACTGCCAGGGATGCGGCTCCTGGCCCTGCTGCCCCGGCCCGCCCTGCTGTCCCGGCTGGTGCGGCGGCACGGGCGGCAGGACGGCCGTCGGATCGGCGGCGCCCGCGGGACCGCTCGTGTGCGGCAGGACGGCGGTGGCGTCGGCGGCGCCCGCGGGACCGGCCGTGTGCGGCAGGACGCTGGTCGCGGCGTTCGGGTCGTAGGCGCCGCCCGGCACGGTCGCGGGCGCCGGGTCGGGCGCGAGCAGATGACCGACGCCGTCGGCGGCGGCGATCTGCATCGAGTTCGCGTGCACCCCGATGCCCTCGGCGACGATCCGCAGCCCGCGCGCGAGGTTCTCGGCGCTCGGCCGGTGGTCGGGGTTCTTGCTCAGGCAGCGCTCGATGACCGTCCAGAGCGGGTCGGGGACGGTGGAGGGGCGGCGCGGCTCCGCGTTCAGGTGCTGGTGCAGGACCTCCAGGGCGGAGCCGCCGGAGAACGGCGGACGCCCGGTGACCAGCTCGTACAGCAGGATGCCGGCGCCGTAGATGTCCACGGCCGAGGTCTGCGGGCGGCCCTCTGCGGACTCCGGCGCGACGTACGCGGGCGTGCCGACGAACTCGCTGGTCCGGGTCAGGCCCGGGGAGTCGGCGAGGCGCGCGATGCCGAAGTCGGTGAGCAGCGGGTGCATCTGCCCGCCGTTCTGCATCAGCAGGACGTTGGCCGGCTTCAGGTCGCGGTGCACGACGCCGTCGGCGTGGCTGGCGGCGAGCGCGTCGGCGACCTGGGCGGTGAGCAGGGCGGCGGCGACGGGCGTGAAGGGGCCGTTCTCGCGCAGGTAGCGGTGCAGGTCGGGGCCCTCGACGAGGTCCATGACCAGCGCCAGCAGATCGCCCTCGACGACCAGGTCGCGGACCCGGACGATGTTCGGGTGGGTCAGGCGCAGCAGCACGGACCGCTCGCGCAGGAAGCGCATCACGACATCGGGGTCGTTCGCGAGCTCCTCCTTGAGGACCTTGATCGCGACGGTCTCCCCGGGCTGGCCGGCCACGGCCGCCTCGGCGCCCGCGGTCTCGCGCTGGCGGGCTCGCCAGACGGTGCCCGTGGCGCCGCGTCCGAGCGGCTCCTCGAGCAGGTACTTGCTGCCGACTGGCCGCACGTCACGCGCTCCCTGCTGCTTGCTTGCCTGTCCTGTCCGTGTTCCGACCCACTGTAGTGCCGCGGTGCGGACACCGGGCTGTCGTCCTTGTCCGAAGGAAAGACGCTCGGCTTGGTCTTCCTGGTTGCCGTGGCCGTAGGTGACCGATCTCAACTGATCGCCGGTGACGCACTTGTCAGGCACTTTTGCGGGCAGAGCCGACCAATCAAGATCACTTGTCCCCGGGTGTGGGGCGCGTTGTCAGTGACAGGTGCGAGGATGCCTTCAGTACTGGCCGCTGTGCTCGTGTGGGGTGGGGGGAAACCGCGCCCGTGCAGAAGGGACCGCTGACGGCGATGCAGATCCGGCTGACCGTCGTAGACCCGACGGGCGCGCCCTTCCCCGCGCCGGGCTCCGCTCGTGCGGGAGGACCTCAGGCGCGGGCCCGCTCCGCGAGCTGCGACGTGCTGGTCACGGCGCCCGCCGGCACGGCCCTGGCCACGGTGGCGTCCGCGCTGGCCGCGGCGGTCTCCGGAGACGGCGCCGCCTCGGCCTCCTCCGCGGCCGCGGTCGTGCTCTACGCGGGCGTGGAGCGGCTCGACACCCAGCGCTGCACGCTCGGCGAGCCGCCGCTGATCGACGGTGCCGTGCTGTCCCTGGGCGCCCCGGCCGACCCCGAGCCGCATCCCGAGGTCGACGAAGCCCCCGCCCGTCTGCACGTGGTGGCCGGGCCCGACGCGGGCGGGGTCCACCTGCTGCACGGCGGCCAGGTCCGCGTGGGCCGCTCCGCCGACGCCGACGTGCCCCTCGACGACCCGGACGTCTCCCGCCTGCACTGCGCGGTGACGCTGTCCCCCGAGGGCCGGGTCACGGTCGCCGACCTCGGCTCCACCAACGGCACCACCCTGGACGGCTCCCGGGTACAGGACCGTCCCGTCCGCCTCTCCCCCGGCGCCCTGCTGCGTGTCGGCGAGTCGGCCCTGCGCCTGGCCCCGCCCGGCGGCCCGGGTCCACGGGCGACGACCACTCCGGACGGCGAGGGGCACGTCCGGGTGCCCTGCGCGGGCACCGACCCCGCCGCGGGCGGCGACCGTCCCGGCGGCCCCGTCGCGGGCGCGGCACACGCGCGTGCGGGCGGCGGCGCGGGCGACCGGGAAGGCCCCTCGGGCCCGACCGGCCACGCCCACGGCACGGTGGACTGGAACGGCGCGTCGGAGGACCGGGGCGGGCGGACGCGCGGCGCGGAGAACCACCCGGCGCCTCCGGTGGTGCCCGGCCAGGGCACGGCGCCGCGCATCGAGAGCCGGCCCGGCGGCGCGGCCCGCCCGGGGGACCCGGTGCGCCGGACCCCGCCCGGCACGGCTGCCTCCGGTGGTGTGCCCGGAGCGGGTGAAGGCTCCATGACCACCCACGCCGGCCACTCGGGCCTCGGCTCGTTCACGGGGGCGTACGACGACGTCCGTGGACCGCACGGCGCGGCCGAGGACACGGGCACCCCGCACCGCACCGCCGCCTCCGCTCCCGACTCCGCCACCCCGTCCGCCTCTCCGCCCAGGTCCCCGTCCGCGTCCCCCTACGACGACGTCCCCGAAGCCGATCCGCGCGCGGCGGGCCGCCGTAAAGGCACCCCGCTGCGGGGCACCGACGTGCCCCCGGGCGTGCGCAAACGGGGAGGTCTCTCCGCGTGGGCGCGCCGGCTGGCCGGCGGCCGCGGTGACGAGCAGGACACGGACGTACCCGGGACCCTCGACGAGGAGGCGGCCGGAGCCCGGGCGTACCCGCCGGCCGCCGTGCCGCCCGCCCCCGAGACCTGGCCGGACCCGGCGGCGCTGCTGCTGACGGCGCTGGGCCCGGGCCCCCGGCTCTGGGAACGCGGCCCGGGGCACCCGGAGGCGCTCACCGTGCGGCTCGGCACGGCCGACCGGCCGGCCCCCGACGGCTCGGGTCTGCTGCCCGCCGTACCGGTGACGACGGGGCTGCGCGAGGTCGGCGCGCTCGGTCTGGCCGGGCCGCGCCCGCGGCTGTCCGGGCTGGCACGCGCGGTGCTGGCCCAGCTCGCCGCGCTGCACTCCCCCGACACCCTGGAAATCGTCCTGATCAGCACGGACCGCGCGCGTTCCGAGGAGGAGCGGGTCGCCGAGTGGTCCTGGCTGGGCTGGCTGCCGCAGCTGCGCCCGGGACACGGACAGGACTGCCGTCTCCTGCTCGCCTACGACCGCGACCAGGCCACGGCCCGCGCCGACGAGCTGCTGCGCCGGCTGGAGGACCACCTGGCCGACAGCGCGGGCGGTCCGAGCGGCGCGGGAACGGTCCAGGTGCCCGCGCCCCGTGGCGCCGGCCACCGCCCCTCCTGGGCCGTGCCGGACGAGACGGGCGACGGCGGTTTCCCCGGCCCCTACACGGTGGTCGTCGTGGACGGCGATCCCGGCGGCGCCGACCTGCGCGAGGCGGTGGCCCGGCTGGCGGTCGCCGGACCACGCGCCGGGATACACCTCGTCTGCCTGGCCGAGACGCCCGCCGCCTCCCCTTCCTCTCCGGTGACCGAGACCTACGAAGCGGCCTGCGCGGCGGCGCCGACCTTCCGCGCGTGCGGAGCCGTCGCACTGCTCAGCGGAGACGTGGCGACGGCGCTGCGGCTGCTGCGGGTCGCGCCTGCCGGGGCGCAGACGGAGCGGCCCGGCCCGGTGGGACCCGGCACGGTCGGCGCGGTGGACGCGGTCTCCCTCGCCTGGGCCGAACGCTTCGCACGGGCCCTCGCGCCGCTGCGCCCGGACGGCGCGGGCGGCGGCGGTGGGCGGCAGACGCGGGTGTCGGCGCCGCTGCCCCAGTCGGCCCGGCTGCTGGACAAGCTGGGCCTCGCCCGGGCCACGCCCGCCTCGCTGATGGCCCGCTGGGCGGACGCGGCGGACGACGCCGAGGCGCTCGGCGGACGGGCGTGGGCCGTGCTCGGCGCGGGGCCGCGCGGCCCGGTCGGCGTGGATCTGGTCGCCGAGGGCCCGCACCTGCTGATCGAGGGCCCGACCGGCAGCGGGCGTACGGAGCTGCTGCGGGCGGTCGTGGCCTCGCTGGCCGCCGCCGAGCGGCCGGACCGGCTGGGCATCATCCTGCTGGACGGCCGCGACACCGTCGGCAAGGGCGGCGGCGGACAGGGTGACGGCCTGCGGATCTGTACGGACGTACCGCATGTCACCACCCACCTCACCGCCAACGACCCGGTCCGCATGCGGGAGTTCGCGCAGTCGCTGAGCGCCGAGCTGAAGCGGCGGTCCGAACTGCTGGGCCGTTCAGGCTTCGCGGAGTGGCACACGCAGCGCGCGGTGTCCGGCCGTATCGTCCCGCAACGCACCCCGAACACCCCGCCGCCCGGAGCCGGGCCCGGCGGCGGCTCCGCCGGTGGCGCCGCCGACATCGAGGCCCCGCCCAGCACCACCCTGCGGCTGCGCCCGGGAGCGGCCGCCCGGCAGCGGGCCGAGGCGGTGTCCCCGCTGCCCCGTCTGGTGGTGGTCGTCGACGACCTGGACGCTCTCGTCTCCCCCGCCCTCGGCTCCCCCGGCCGGCCGGCCGCCGGCTCGGTCATGCGCGCGCTGGAGGCGGTGGCCCGCGAGGGCGAGCGGCTCGGCGTGCACCTGGTGGTCGCGGCGGGCCCCGGGGGTCGTACGGCGGAGTCGGAACCGGCCCGGCTGTCCACCGTCCGGATCACTCTGGACCCGCCGGGTTCCGGCACGGACGAACCGGCGCCGGGCCGCGGCCGCCTCAAGGGCGCGGACGGCCGCCTCACCCTCTTCCAGGGCGGCCGTGTCACGGGCCGCATCCCCCGTACGGCGACCCTGCGGCCCACGGTGGTCCCCCTGGAGTGGCATCGCATGGGCGACCCCCCGGCCCGCCGCCCGGTACGGGAGCTGGGCAACGGCCCGACGGACCTGGCCCTGCTGGCCAGCGCCCTGGAGCGGGCCGCGCGGCAACTCAGCCCGTCCGGGGGCGCGCCCGCCGGGGGAACCTGAGCCGAGGCCCTTCCTTCGGGGCCGAGTCCGGCCCGGGCGAGTCCGAAGCGGGCGAGTCCGGCCCGGGCGAGTCCGAAGCGGCCGAGTCCGGCCCGGGCGAGTCCGGAGCGGCCGAGGCCGGCCCGCGCGAGTCCGGAGCGGCCGAGGCCGGCCCGCGCGAGTCCGGAGCGGCCGAGGCCGGCCCGCGCGAGTCCGGAGCGGCCGAGGCCGGCCCGCGCGAGTCCGGAGCGGGCGAGTCCAGAGCGGCCGAGGCCGGCCCGCGCGAGTCCGGAGCGGCCGAGGCCGGCCCGCGCGGCCGGGGGAGGTGGCCCCCGGCCGACGCCCGTGTCGGACTCGTGCACCGGCGTCGTATCCGCCTCGCATCGGCAATCACGTGCGTGGCGATCACGACGCGGTCACGATCCCCCGCTTGACGGCACAGGCGCCCTTGCCGAGCCCAGGCACCCGGCGTAGACCAGTGCTCACGGGACAGCGCTCGAACGTTCACGAGTCGACGAGGACGAAGAACGGGGCAGTGATGCGCAGCACGAGCAACACCATGCGGACACGCAGGACCGTGAAGGCGGCCGCCACGCTCCTCGCGGGAGCCCTCGCGCTCTCGCTCACGGCGTGCGGCAGCGACGACGACAAGAGCGGCGGAAGCGACAGCAGCACCAAGAGCAAGGAATCCGGCGACACCCTCACCCTCCCCGAGCTGGACGGCACCACTCTCGAAGTGGCCGCCGTGTGGACCGGCACCGAACAGGCGAACTTCAAGAAGGTCCTCGCCGAGTTCGAGAAACGCACCGGCGCGAAGATCACCTTCGTGCCCGCCCAGGACCCGATCATCAACTTCCTCGGCTCGAAGATCGCGGGCGGCTCACCGCCGGACGTGGCGATGCTGCCGCAGCCCGGCGCCATCAAGCAGGCCGCCGACAAGGGCTGGGCCAAACCGCTGGGCGCCGAGGCCCAGGCGGAGCTCTCGAAGAACTACTCGCAGGGCTGGCAGGACATCGGGAAGGTGGGCGACAAGCAGTACGGCGTCTACTACAAGGCCGCCAACAAGTCGCTGATCTGGTACAACGCCAAGGTCTTAGAGAACGCGGGCGCGGCCGAACCCAAGTCCTGGCAGGAACTGCTGACCACCGCTCAGACGGTGTACGACTCCGGCGTCACCCCGTTCTCGATCGGCGGCGCCGACGGCTGGACCCTCACCGACTGGTTCGAGAACGTCTACCTCTCCCAGGCGGGCCCGGAGAAGTACGACCAGCTCGCCCAGCACAAGATCAAGTGGACGGACCCCTCCGTGAAGGAGGCCCTGACCACCCTGGCCCAGGTCTGGGGCAAGAAGGACTGGGTGGCGGGCGGCGCGAGCGGCGCGCTCCAGACCGAGTTCCCCGCCTCGGTGACCCAGACCTTCACCGGCGGCGAGCAGCCGAAGGCGGCCATGGTCTACGAGGGCGACTTCGTGCAGGTCAACATCGCCGACACCAAGTCGAAGGTCGGCACGGACGCCAAGGTGTTCCCGTTCCCGAAGGCCGGCGACACCGCGCCGGTGGTCTCCGGCGGTGACGCGGCCGTCATCCTGAAGGACTCCAAGGGCGCGCAGGCGCTGGCGACGTTCCTGGCCTCGCCGGACGCGGCGGAGATCCAGGCGAAGCTCGGCGGCTATCTCTCGCCGAACAAGAACGTCGACGTCTCCGTGTACCCGAACGAGGTCCAGCGGACGATCGCCAAGGCGCTGGTCGCGGCCGGCGACGACTTCCGCTTCGACATGTCCGACCAGGCGCCCCAGGCCTTCGGCGGCACCCCCGGCAAGGGCGAGTGGAAGGACCTCCAGGACTTCCTGAAGAACCCGACGGACGTGGCCGGCATCCAGGCGAAACTGGAGTCGGACGCGGCAGCGGCGTACGGGAACTGACGCGGCGATGACAACGCCCGCGGTGGCGGGGGCTCCCGGGGCCCCCGCCCCTCCCCGCTCGCGCAAGAGCGTGACCGGCACCCGGAGGACGGTGGCCGCGCTGTTCCTGCTGCCCGCCCTGGTGCTGCTCGGCGCGCTCGTGGTCTACCCGATCGGGTACTCGCTCGTGCGCAGTTTCTACGACCGGTCCGGCGACGGCTTCGCCGGCGTCGACAACTACAAGGCCCTCTTCACGGACGACGGCATCCGTACCGCCCTGAAGAACAACGTGATCTGGGTGGTGTTCGCGCCGACGGTCGCGACCGCGCTCGGTCTGATCTTCGCGGTGCTGACCGAACGGGTGCGCTGGGGCACCGCGTTCAAGCTGGTCGTCTTCATGCCGATGGCGATCTCGATGCTCGCCGCCGGCATCATCTTCCGGCTGGTCTACGACCAGGACCCGGACAAGGGCGTCGCCAACGCGGTGTGGGTGGGCGTCCACGACACGTTCGCCGAGTCGTCGGCGTTCCCGAAGGCCCACCCGGGCCGTGACTCGCCGCTGCGGGCCGAGGACGGCGGCTTCATCACCAGGACCCCGGTCCGCACCGGCGTCCCGGTCGCCCTGCCGCTGGTCGGCGTCGCCCCCGACCAGATGCCCGGCAGCGCGCAGAAGGCGGTGCAGGCGCGGCCCGAGCAGGGGGAGATCACCGGGACCGCCTGGCAGGACTTCACCCGCGGCAAGGGCGTCGGCACGCTCGGCGCACCCGATCCGTCCGAACTGGGCTACGCCGGAATGAAGATCGAGGCGGTGAAGGACGGCAAGGTGGTGGCCTCGACGAAGGCGGCCGCCGACGGCACCTTCACGCTTCCTGGCGAGGCGGACGGCGCCCTGCTCCGGCTGCCCGCGAGCAACTTCGAGGAGGCGTACAACGGCCTGGACTGGCTCGGCCCTTCGCTGGTCACACCGGCGATCATCGGCTCGTACATCTGGATGTGGGCGGGCTTCGCGATGGTGCTGATCGCGGCCGGCCTCGCGGGGATCCCGCGGGAACTGCTCGAAGCGGCCCGGGTGGACGGCGCCAGCGAGTGGCAGGTGTTCCGCAGAGTCACCGTCCCGCTCCTGGCGCCGGTCCTCGCGGTCGTCGCCGTCACCCTGATGATCAACGTGCTGAAGGTCTTCGACCTGGTCTTCATCATCGCCCCCGGCTCCTCTCAGGACGACGCGAACGTGCTCGCCCTGGAGCTGTACCGCAAGGGCTTCTCCGAGGACCAGCCCGGCATCGCCAGCGCCATCGCGGTGTTCCTGCTGCTGCTGGTGATCCCGGTGATGTGGTTCAACGTGCGTCGGCTCAGGCGGGAGGTCAGGCGATGAGCGGGCGACTCGAATGGATCATGGAGAAGCTCAACGGCGGGCTGGTGCGCGCCTTCCTGATCGTCGTCGGCCTGTTCTGGCTGGTGCCGACCGTCGGACTGCTCGTCTCCTCCCTCCGTTCCCCCGAGGACATGAGCGCCGACGGCTGGTGGAAGGTGTTCAGCGAGCCCTCCCGGCTCACCTTCGACAGCTACCAGAAGCTGCTCGAGAACGGCGACATCACGAGCTCCCTGGTCAACACCGTGCTGATCACGGTGCCGGCGACGGTCCTGGTCGTCGTCATCGGCGCGCTCGCGGGCTACGCGTTCGCGTGGATGGAGTTCCCGGGCCGGGACTGGTGGTTCCTGGCCGTCGTGGGGCTGCTGGTCGTGCCCGTGCAGGTGGCGCTCATCCCGATCGCCGAACTGTTCGGCAGGATCGGCCTGTTCGGGAACATCCTGGGAGTGATCCTGTTCCACGTCGGGTTCGGACTGCCCTTCGCGGTGTTCCTGCTGCGGAACTTCTTCGCGGAGATCCCCCGCGAGCTGCTGGAGGCGGCCCGCCTCGACGGCGCCGGTGAACTGCGCCTGTTCGCACGGGTCGTGTTGCCGCTGGGCGGCCCCGCGATCGCGTCCCTGGGCATCTTCCAGTTCCTGTGGGTGTGGAACGACATGCTCGTCGCGCTGGTGTTCACCAACGCCGACAGCCAGCCGATCACGGTCGCGCTCCAGACGCAGGTACGGCAGTTCGGCAACAACATCGACGTGCTCGCGCCCGGCGCGTTCATCTCGATGGTGGTCCCGCTGGCCGTGTTCTTCGCGTTCCAGCGGCAGTTCGTGTCCGGCGTGATGGCGGGCGCGGTCAAGTAGCCGGTCGGCAGCCGGTGGATCAGGGGCGGGCCGGGTCATCGGCCCGCCCCTCCCCGTTCACCCGTAATCCCCCGTATGCCGTACGAACCGTAACCAATTCACTCCATCGGCCGTTCCCGGGCAAGGCCCTGTCTTCCGCCCGCGCCGACCCATGGATGTCCCTTGCCCAGGTTCAGTGTCATCGTCCCCGCGTACAAGGTTCAGGCGTACCTGCACGAGTGCCTCGAATCGGTGCTGTCCCAGTCGTTCGCCGATCTCGAGCTGATCGTCGTCGACGACTGTTCGCCGGACGCCTGCGGCGAGATCATCGACGAGTTCGCGGCCCGCGACGAGCGCGTGCGCGCCGTGCACCTCCCGGAGAACGTCGGCCTGGGGCGGGCCCGCAACGCCGGGCTGGAGCGGGCGACCGGCGACTACCTGCTGTTCCTGGACTCCGACGACACACTCACCCCGGACGCGCTGCGCGCGATCGCCGAACGGGTGCAGGAGACGCGCGAGCCGGACGTCCTGGTCTACGACTACGCGAGCACGTACTGGTCGGGCGAGACCGTACGCAACCAGTTCGCGGCGCAGCTCACCGAGGACGGCCCGGCGCCCTTCCGGCTCCAGGACCGTCCGGGGCTGCTCAGGGTGCTGATGGTGGCCTGGAACAAGGCCTACCGGCGGGAGTTCGTCGAGGGCGTGGGCCTGACGTTCCCGCCCGGCTACTACGAGGACACCCCGTGGACGTACCCGGCGCTGATGGCGGCGGAGTCGCTCGCGACGCTGGACCGGGTCTGTGTGCACTACCGGCAGCGCCGCCGGGGCAACATCCTGTCCACCGTCAGCCGGGGCCACTTCGACGTCTTCGAGCAGTACGACCGGGTCTTCGCGTTCGTCGAGCGGCGACCCGAACTCGCCTGCTGGCGGCCGGTGTTGTTCCGCCGCATGGTCGACCACCTCTCCACGGTCTTCACCAAGCGCGACCGGCTCCCGCGCGGTTCGCGCGCCGAGTTCCTGCGCAGGGCCCGCGCCCACTACCGCCGTTACCGCACTCCGGGCGTGCCTGTCCCGCTGCGCTCCCGGCTGCGCCACACGCTGGTCCACTTCGGCGTGCACCGCACCTACCGGGTGCTCCAGGCGTCCATGACCGTGCGCCGGCGCACCCACAAGGCCGTCTCGAAGCTCGCCCGCGCGCTGAAGGCGGCCGTCCTCCAGGCCCACTACCGCGTCCAGTTGCGGCTGCCGCTGCGCGCCGACCGGGCCGTGTTCGCCGCGTACTGGGGCCGCGGGCACAGCTGCAACCCGGGCGCGCTGGAAGCCGCGTTCCGTACCTTCGCGCCGCAGGTGCGCACGGCGTGGATCGCCCGCCCCGAGCACCGGGCGGCCGTCCCGCCGGGCCCGCGCCAGGTGCGCCCCGGGACGGCCGCCTACTGGACGGCGCTGGCCCGCTCCAAGTACCTGGTGAACAACGTCAACTTCGACCGGCGGCTGGTCAAGCGCCCCGGTCAGGTCTTCGTGCAGACCCAGCACGGCACGCCCCTCAAGCACATGGGCCTCGACCTCCAGGAACGCCCGGCGGCCGCCCGTGACATGGACTTCGCCGAACTGCTGAGGGGCGTCGACACATGGGACTACGTCCTGTCGGCCAACCGCCACACCACCCTCACCTGGGAGCGCGTCTACCCCGGGCGCTACGAGACGCTCGAGTACGGCTACCCCCGCAACGACGTCTTCCAGCGGGCGACCTCGGCGGACGTGGCCCGGCTGCGCGAGTCCCTCGGCATCCCCCGCGACACGGTCGCCGTGCTCTACGCGCCCACGCACCGCGACTACCGCCGCGTCCAGCGCTCCCAGGTCGACCTGGAGCGGGTCCTGCGCCGCCTGGGGCCCCGCTTCGTGATCCTGGCCCGCGCCCACTACTGGCAGGAGGCGCCGGCTGGCCGGCCGGTGCCCGGCGTCATCGACGTCACCGACCACCCGAGCGTGGAGTCCCTCTGCCTGGCCTCGGACGCCCTGGTCACCGACTACTCGTCCCTCATGTTCGACTACGCCGGCCTGGACCGCCCGATCGTGATCCACGCCGACGACTGGGAGGCCTACGAGGCGGCCCGCGGCACCTACTTCGACCTGCGCGCCTGCCCGCCGGGCGCAGTCGCGCACAGCGAGGACGAGCTGATCGACATCTTCACGACAGGCCACTGGCGCGACTCCCGCTCGGCCCAGCTGCGGGCCGCGTTCCGCGAGCGGTTCTGCCCGCACGACGACGGCCGCGCCGCCGAGCGCGTCGTACGGCGGGTCGTGCTGGGCGAGACGCTGCTGCCCCCGGTGGTGCCGCTCGCCGAGCGCCGTCCGGTGCCGTCGGCCGCCGCCTCGGCGGCGATGCCCGCGGGGCGCCCGGCGCTCGACCATGTGCCACCGCCCGCGGGACCGGTCCTCCCCGTCACCGACCGGCGCTGAACCCCGCTCATCCTTCCGGGAGTTGCCATGCCCTTCGGCTCGTCGCGGCCCACGCCGACCCGGCCGTCCACCTGGCGGCCGGCCGGGCGGCCCGGCCGTACCGCCTGAAGAACACCGCCCCAGACGAACCCCCGCAGACCGACCGCCGCAGACCGACCGCCGCGGACCGACCGCCGCGGACCGACAGAGAAAGAGCAGAATGCCCCGCTTCAGCATCATCGTCCCGTCCCATGGGGTCGCGGGCCGGCTGTCCCTGGCGCTGGACTCCGTCCTGGCCCAGTCCTTCGGCGACTTCGAGCTGATCCCGGTCAGCGACGCGCCCGGCACCCCGGCCGCGGTCCTCGCCGCCGGGTACGCGCGGCGGGACTCCCGGGTGACCCCGGTGCACTCGCCACCGTCCGCCGGGCTGAGCGGGGCACGCAACACCGGGATCCGGGCGGCGGCCGGTGCGTATCTGCTGTTCCTCGACGGTGACGACGTCCTCGCCCCGGGCGCCCTGGCGACGGTGGACGCCCGGCTGACCGAGACCGGCGACGTCGACGTCCTGTACACCGAGCACGAGCGCACCCCCTGGTGGGACGGCGAGCCGACCAACCCGGCCGCCCCGCTGCTGGCGAGGGCTCCGAAGGGCGCCTTCTCCCCCGCCGAGGCCCCGCACATCACCGGCGTGCAGCTGCCCGCCTGGGGCACGGCCTACCGGCGCTCCTTCGTCGCCGAGCACCGGCTCGTCTTCCCCGACGGGCACTTCACGGACGTCGGCTTCGGCGGCCTGGTCACCATGCACGCCCAGCGGGTCGCGGTGCTGCGCTCGGTCGTCGTACGGCATCTGCTGCGGCGGCAGGGCAACCGGCTGAACCTGCCGGGCGAACACCATCCGGAGCTGCTGGACCGCACCGACGCGGTGCTGACCCGGGCGGCCGAACTCGGACTGCCCGAAGACCGGTCGGGTCCGCTCTTCGAGCAGCTCTTCGCCGCCGTGCTGAAGACGGCCGCGCATCCGGCCCGGCTGACCGGGCGCCGCCGCCGGGCCTTCTTCCGCCGCGCCGGCCGGCTGTACCGGCGCCACCGCCCGGCCGGTTTCCGCGGGCCGGGCGGCAGCCTGGGAGTGCAGCACCGGCTGCTGGCGGCCGGGGCCTACACGGCGTTCCGCGCGCTGCGCGGCGCCAACCGGCAGGCCGCGGGCGCCGTCGAGCGCCTCCCGCGCCCCCAGGGCCTGCGCACCCGCCTGCTCTACCGGCGTGGGCTGCGCCGCCGTATCGACCCGAACCTGGCGGTGTACTGCGCCTACTGGGGGCGCGGCTACGCGTGCAGCCCGGCCGCGATCCACGCCAAGGCCGCCGAACTCGCCCCGCACATCCGCTCGGTGTTCCTCGTCGAGGCCGACCAGGCGCACGCCATGCCAAAGGGCGTGGACCACGCCGTCATCGGCAGCCGCCGCTACTGGCAGGTCCTGGCCCGCGCCAAGTACCTGGTCAACAACGCCAACTTCGCGGAGGGCGTGGTCAAGCGCGAGGGCAGTGTGCACGTGCAGACCCAGCACGGCACCCCGCTCAAGAAGATGGGCGTCGACCAGTCGACGTACCCGGTCGTCGCCGCCGCGACCGGCTCCTTCACCAAGCTGCTGGGCCGCGTGGACCGCTGGGACTACAACCTCTCCTCCAACAGCCACTCCACCCAGATGTGGGAGCGCGCCTTCCCGGGCTCGTACGAGCAGCTGGAGTACGGCTATCCGCGCAACGACGTCTTCTACACGTCGACCGCGGCCGACGTGGCCAGGGTCCGGCGGGAACTGGGCGTGCCGGAGGGCAGCACGGCCGTCCTGTACGCGCCCACCCACCGCGACCACCTCACCGGTTTCGAGCCGGGCCTGGACCTGGAGGCCTTCTGCGAGGCGGCCGGCAAGGACGTCGTCGTGCTGCTGCGGGCGCACTACTTCTACGACGGGGGCGTCCGGCGCGGCACCGGCCGGATCATCGACGTCACCGGTCACCGCTCCTCCGAGGAGGTCTGCCTGGCCGCCGACGCGCTGGTCACCGACTACTCGTCGATCATGTTCGACTACGCCAACCTGGACCGCCCGATCGTCGTGTACGCCGACGACTGGGACGTCTACCGGGAGACCCGGGGCGTCTACTTCGACCTGATGGCGGCCCCGCCGGGACCGGTCGCCCGCACACCGCAGGAGCTGGCCCGGGCGTTCCGCGACGGCTCGTACGCGGACGCCGAATCCGGCGCCCGCCGGGCCGCATTCCGGTCCCGTTTCTGCCAGTTCGACGACGGCCGGGCCGCCGAGCGCGTGGTGCGCCGGGTGCTGCTCGGCGAGCCCCCCGAGGCGATCGTGCCCGTGCGGCCGCTCGCCGAGCGCGTCCCGGCCCCCGCCGCCTCCACCCTCGTAAGGAGCTGACCTCCGCAGTGCCCCGCTTCAGCATCATCGTCCCCTGTTTCAAGGTGCAGGGCTTCCTGCGCGAGTGTCTCGACTCGGTCCTGGAGCAGTCGTACCGGGACATCGAGGTGATCGCCGTCGACGACCGCTCGCCCGACGGCTGCGGCGCGATCCTCGACGAGTACGCGGCCCACGACGACCGCGTCCGGGTCCTGCACCTGCCGGAGAACGCCGGCCTCGGCCGCGCCCGCAACGCCGGTCTGCCGCTCGCGGGCGGCGACTACCTGTTCTTCCTCGACAGCGACGACACCCTCACCCAGGGCGCGCTGCGCGCGATGGCCGACCGGCTCGACGAGGCCGGCGACCCGGACGTGCTGGTCTTCGACTACGCGCGCACCTACTGGTGGGGCGGCACCCGCAGGAACGCCCTGGCCCACGTCCTCGCGGAGGCCGGCGACGGCACCTTCACGGCAGCCGAACGCCCCGGGATCCTCGACCTGTTGATGGTCGTGTGGAACAAGGTCCACCGGCGGGAGTTCGTCGAGCGAAACGGCTTCTCGTTCCCGCCCGGCTACTACGAGGACACGCCCTGGACGTTCCCGGTCATGCTGAGCGCGGAGCGGATCGCCACGCTGGACAGGATCTGCCTGAACTACCGCCAGCGGCGGCAGGGCAACATCCTGTCCACGACCAGCCGCAAGCACTTCGACGTCCACGACCAGTACGAGCGGGTCTTCGCCTTCGTCGACTCCCGCCCCGGGCTCGCGAGCTGGCGGGCCTATCTGCACCGCAAGATGGGCGAGCACTGTCTCGACATCCTCGCCAAGCCGGACCGGCTGCCGCCGTCGGACAAGGCCGAGTTCTTCCGCCGTACGGCCGAGCTGTTCGCCCGCCACAAACCGGCCGGTGAGCCGGTGCCCGCCGAACTCCGGGTCCTGGAGGGCGGTTACGCGGCCTACCGGATCAAACGGAAGGCCGGGCAGGCGGGCCGGGAGCTCGCCCGGCGCGGCGGGCAGGCGGGCCGGGCGGCGGGCGGGCGGCTGCGCCGGGGGCCGAGCGCCGTGCGCGGGCACCGCCCGCCGGATCCGCACCTCGTCCTGTACTCGGCGTTCTCGCACCGGGGCGTGCTCGGCGATCCGGGGGCCGTCTACGAGAAGGCGCGGGAGATCGCACCGCAGCTGCGCGGGGTGTGGGTGGTACGCGACGAGGAGACGGCCGAGCGGCTCCCGGCGGGCGTGGAGCACGTACTGCTCGACTCCCCCGCCTACCGCCGGGTCGGCGCGCGGGCCGGGTTCTTCGTCAACAACGTCAACTGGCCCGGCACCCTGGCCAAACGGCCCGGCAGCGTCCACATCCACACCCACCAGGGCACCCCGCTGAAGCACATGGCGGCCGACCTGCTCCAGCGGCCCGGCGCCCGGTACGGCGTGGACGTGCCCCAGATGCTGCGCCGTGCCGACCGCTGGGACTACAGCCTGGTCGCCAACCAGCACTCCGAACTGGTCTGGGAACGGGCGTACCCCTGTCACTTCACCTCGGTGCGGACCGGGAGCCCACGCAACGACGTGCTGGTGAACGCCGGTGCGCAGGCCGGTCTCGCGGTCCGCGCACGGCTCGGGATCCCGGCCGGCGACACGGTCGTGCTGTACGCGCCGACCCGCCGCGACCACGTGCGCGGCGGGCACGTCGACCGGCTCGACCTGGCCCGGTTCGCCGCCGGCCTCGGCGCGGGGCACACCCTCGTCGTACGGCTGCACCCGTCGCTGGCGACCGGCCCGGCGCGCGGGATGGGCCTGGCCGACCTGCACCGGCGCAAAGTGCTGGTGGACGCGACGGACGAGCCGCGCGTCGAGGACGTCATGCTCGCCTCCGACGTCCTGGTCACCGACTACTCGGCCCTGATGTTCGACTACGCCAACCTGGACCGGCCGATCGTCGTGCACGCCGACGACTGGGCCGCGTACACGGCCTGCCGGGGCGCCTACTTCGACGTCACCGCCGACGCGCCCGGCCATGTCTCGCGCACCTACCGGGAACTGGCGTGGCTGCTGACCTCCGGCAGCTGGCGCGACGAGGAGTCGGCGCGGCTGCGGGCGGGCTTCCGGGAGCGGTACTGCGCCTACGACGACGGGCGGGCCGCCGAACGGGTCGTCCGGCGGCTGCTGCTGGGCGAGGAGTTCCCCGAGCAGGCCGCCGTCGCGAAGGTGCCCGGCCCGGCCGGGGCCCGAGATCTGCTCGCGTCGCCGTGAGGACTCCCCCGCGGCCGCGCACCTGGGTGCTGGTCCTGGTCGCCGTGTTCGCGCTGCTCCAGCTCGCGAACGTGACCGGCCGGGACACGCCGGACAGCAAGAACTACCTGTCGTACGCGCTGGGTCTGCGCGGGGAGAGCAAGCGCGAGGCGGCGGCCGCGACCATCGACTACGCCTGCGCGGGTGAGGCCTCGGCCGCGGCCCGCCGGCAGAGCGTGGACGTGCTCCGCTTCGACGCTCCCGACCCCGGCCGCCGGGTCGCCGCCGAATGCCGGAAGCGGGAGTGGCGCAACGTCGACGCGCGGCTGAGGGCGGGGCAGACCGGCGGGCACACCGTGCCGTTCATGCCGGAGCGCTTCATGCGGATCTTCGAGGCGCGCCCCGGCTACCCGGTGTTCCTGCTGCCCTTCATCACGCTGTTCGGCGTGACCTGGGGCGTGTGGCTGGCGGGGGTCGCCGTGGCGGCGGCGGGCGGGGTCCTGGTGTTCCTGATCCTGCGCACCCTGCGCGCGCCGGCCCCTGTCTGTCTGACCGGGCAGGCCCTGTACTACGTGCTGCCGTGCGGTACGACCGCCATGCGCCCGATGACCGAGGGTCTGATGCTGGCGCTGACGCTGGCGGCGGTGTGGGGGTGCGCGCTGGCACTGGACGGTGCGGTGCGGGCGGGGGCGTGGCTGGTCGGCGGTTCACTGGCCGCCCTGTTCACCGTCAAGCACTCGCAGGCGCTGTTCCTCGGGCTGTGTCTGGCGGGGGCGGGCGCGCTGATCGCCGTACGCCGATCGCGGCGCGGCCGGCCGCCGGGGCTCGGGGTGGTCGTGGTGGCCGTCGCGGGTGGTTTCGGGGTGCTGGGGACGCTGGTACTGGCGAGGCTGCTGCACTATCCGTCCGAGGCGGAGAGTCTCCAGGATCTGCTGACCCACCACTTCGACCGGCCCGACCGCACGCGCGTGTGGCCGGAGTTCCTGAGCCTCCAGGGGAACTTCTGGATGGAGTGGCTGCGCCGGCAGCTGTGGGAGCCGCTGTTCGTGACCGCGCTGGCCGCCGGTGCCTGGGGTGTGGCGCGGGGGCGGCGGCGGGCGTTCGGCGTCTTCGTGCTCGGCGCCGCCTGCACCGGGGTCCTCACCCAGGCCGGCCACCCGGACATCACCATCTGGGGCGACCGGCTGATCGTGCTGGCGTGGCTGCTGCCGGTGCTGGGGGGGCCGCTGTTGCTCGAGCCCGTGCTGAGGGGGTGGGGGCGGGTGGCCCTGCCGGCCCAGGACGGGTCCGATCGGGCTCACTCCTTGAGGTGACTTTCGGCAAGGCCGTTGACCGGACGGGAAGATACGGCCAATGCCCCTCTTTGCCCAGCTCGGACACCGGTACGGTGCGCTGTCGCGTTCCTTGCCCGGTTCCCTGTTCCACTCCCTCCCCGGCGCGGCCCGATCCGGTACGGCCGGATGCGGCCCGGTCCGGTCCGGTGCGGTCCGGTCCGGTGCGGTCCGGTCCGGTGCGGTCCGGTCCGGTGCGGTCCGGTCCGGTGCGGTCCGGTCCGGTGCGGTCCGGTGAGCACCGATGTCCTGACCCGGCGGCCCGCGCTCGGCGTGACGGCGCTGCGCGGCGGGCGGGGGTGGCGGCCGACCCCGTACCAGGCCCTCGGCTTCCTGTTCTGGCTGGCGATGTCACTGGCGTACTGGCGGGTGCCGCAGTGCTGCGACGCCGGCCAGCACGCGGCGGTCGTCGAACGCCTCAAGGACCGCCTGCTGGACCCGCGACACCCGACGGGCGATCTGCCGGGTGCGGGCAGCCCGTACTACTCGCCGTACGCGGTGGCGGAGGGCGCGTTCGCCCGGGTGACCGGGCTGACGGGCTGGGAGGTGCTGCGGGTCGCCGGCCCGGTGAACCTGCTGGTGCTGCTGACCGGCATCGGCCGCTTCACCCGCGTGCTGACGCCGAGGCCGTGGGCGCCGGTGCTCGCACTGGCGGCGATGACGCTGCTGTGGGGCACCGAGCGGGCCTGGTGGAGCGGCTACCTGGGCCTGATGTCGATGACCGGCAACCTCGGCTACCCGTCCACCTTCGCCATCGGGCTCACCTTCTGGGCGTGGGCCCTGGCGGGCACGCGCGCGCGTGACGCGCGCCGGGTGCGGTACGTGGGGCCGAGCGGGCTGCGCGGCTACACCGGGTACCTGGCACTGGGCGTGCTGTACGGGGTGATCCTGCTGGTGCATCCGATCACGTCGGTCGCGGCGGGGGCCGGGGGCGCGGCCTTCGTCGTGGGGTGGCAGCGGGGGTGGCGGGCCGCGGTGGCCGCCCGGTGGGCGGCGGCGGGGGCCATGGCGCTGCTGGTGGCGGCGGTCTGGCCGTACTTCGACGTGTTCGAACTGGCCGGAAACGGCAGCGTCGACGCGATGCACCGGCGGCTGTACGACGGGCTGGTGGGCCACTTCTGGCTGGCGCTGCTGGGACTGCCGGCGCTGTGGGCGCGGGGCCGCCGCTCGGTGCGCGACCCGCTGGTGCTGATGTTCGCCCTGGAGTGCCTGGTGGTGGCGTACGGCTTCGTCAGCGGCCACTACACCTACGGGCGGATCCTCGGCCTCACCCTGGTACCGCTCCAGTTCGCGCCGGCCGTGGAACTGGCGGCGCGACGGCCCTGGCGGCCGGGGCGGCGGGTGCTGGGCGCGGTCGCGGCGGCCGCGGCCTGCCTCGGTTTCCTCACGGTGCAGGCGGGGGCGGTCGTGCCGCGCGCGCTGGACCCGGTCGGCTTCGAACCGCCGCCGCGCTGGCCGTCGTACGACTGGGCCGCGCGGTACATCGGGCCCGGCGAGGTGGTGGTCACCGACGGGTACTACGCGGTGCACGCGATCGCCGGGTACGGGCCGAACCTGGCCGCGCCGGCCTGGCCGGACGCGGCCCTGGACGAACGGGAGCGGCTACGGCGGCTCGACGACGTGCGCACCTACCTCTCCCGCGAGTCGACCCGCGCCGAGCGGGTGGGGATCGCCCACCGCTACCGCATCCGCTGGCTGCTCCTGACGCGCTGGCACCCGGTGCCCGAGGAGGCCGTGGTGGTGGCGTGGAGCCGGCGGACGGGGGAGGTGCTGGCGCGGGTCGGCAACCACTGAACGGCTGCACCACCGAACCGCTGCGCCGCCGTACCGCTCAGCAGCGGGTCGGCGATCACAGCGGTCGGCGACTACTCGATGACGAGGTCGACCTCGATGTTGCCGCGGGTGGCGTTGGAGTAGGGGCAGACCTGGTGGGCGGTCTCGACCAGCTTGCGGCCGGTCGCCTCGTCCAGACCCTCGGGCAGCTCGACGCGCAGCGTCACCTTGAGGCCGAAGCCCTCGCCCTGCTTGCCTATGCCGACCTCGGCGGTCACGGCGGCGTCGGTGACGTCGACCTTCGCCTGACGGCCGACGAGACCGAGGGCGCTGCCGAAACAGGCCGCGTAACCGGCGGCGAAGAGCTGCTCGGGGTTGGTGCCCTGACCGTTGCCGCCCAGCTCCACCGGCGGGGCCAGCTGGAGGTCGATCTTGCCGTCGGAGGAGACGGCGCGACCGTCGCGGCCGTGGGTGGCGGTGGCGACTGCGGTGTAGAGCGCGTCCATGGATGAACCATCCCTCTCGGAAGTCGTGTCGGGGGGTGGCCGGCCCTCGCGCCGTTCGCGTCCGGACCGCCTCACGGAGATAAGTAGAGCACACAATTTAGTTGTGCACAACTAAATGACTCGCTGGAGCTACCCTGGGGACATGACCGCGACGCCCACACCCGCAGCGCAGGAGAACGCCGAGGAGAACTGGCTCCGCCTGGACAGCCAGATCTGCTTCTCCCTGCACGCCGCCTCGCGCGCCTTCAACGGCGTCTACCGCGTGATCCTCAAGGAACTCGGGCTGACCTACCCCCAGTACCTGGTGCTCCTGGTCCTGTGGGAGCACGGCGAACTGCCCGTCAAGAAGCTCGGCGAGCACCTCCGCCTCGACTCCGGCACGCTCTCGCCGCTGCTCAAGCGGCTGGAGTCGGCCGGCCTGGTGCGCAGGGAGCGCAGCTCCCGCGACGAGCGCTCGGTGGAGATCCGGCTCACCGAGGAGGGCGTCGCACTGCGCGAGCGGGCGCTGCGGGTGCCGCGCCGGATCGTCTCGGCGACCGGGTTCGACCTGGACGAGATCCGCGACCTGCGCGAACACCTCGACCAGCTCACCTCGGCCCTCGACACGGCGGCCCTGGAGGAGGAGCCGGAACACGGATGACGATCCGGGTCGCACGGCGCCCCGGCGAAACGGTTGGCGACGGCCTGAGGCGCGCGCCGGCATCCACCCGGGTCAGGCGTTGTTCAGATACGCCAGGACGGCCAGCACTCGCCGGTGGCCGCTGTCGCTCGGGGGGAGACCCAGTTTCAGGAACACGTTGCCGATGTGCTTGCTGACGGACCGTTCGGTGATGACGAGGATGTCGGCGATGGTCGTGTTGTCGCGGCCCTCGGCCATGAGCTTCAGCACCTCGCGCTCACGCGGTGTGAGCGAGTCCAGCGGCGAGTCGCGGCGGCGGGACATCAGCTCCGTGACGACCTCGGGGTCGAGCGCCGTACCGCCGGAGGCGACCCGCTCCAGGGCGTCGAGGAACTCGTCCACCCGGCCCACGCGGTCCTTCAGCAGATAGCCGACCCCGCTCGCGCCCCCGCCCAGCAGCTCGGCGGCGTAGGACTCCTCGACATACTGGGAGAGCACCAGCACCGGCAGGCCGGGAATCTTCTCGCGGGCCTCCAGCGCGGCCCGCAGCCCCTCGTCGCGGAAGCCCGGCGGCATCCGTACGTCGAGCACCGCCACGTCCGGCCGGTGCCGAAGGAGCGCCGGAAGGACCTCGGGGCCGGAGCCGACGACGGCCACCACCTCGTGTCCTGCCGATGTCAGCAGCAGGACCAGGCCCTCCCTCAGCAGGGCGTTGTCCTCGGCCATCACGACTCTCATGCCACCTCGACTCCCGTCACGGCGTCAGCGCCGCTTACAGCGCCTTGATCGCCTCGGTGGTCGCACGAGCCAGCGCGCCCAGGTAGCCCTTGGGCAGCTTCGGGCTGCGGATCACCACCGAACGCCAGTAAAGCGGACCCGAGATCAGATCGAGCGCCAGCTCCTCGTTCAGCCCCTCGCGGACCTCGCCGCGCTGCTCCGCGGCGGCCACGATCTTCAGGGCGACCTCCTCCTGCCCCTGCTTCAGCGCCTTCTGCAAGGCCTCGGCGATCTCCGGGTTGCGGGCCGCCTCGGCCTGGAGGTCGGGGATGATCTGCGAGGCCACCGGATGCCGCAGGGCCCGGGAGCTCACCTCGTAGAGCATGCGCAGGTCGCCCTCCAGGCTGCCCGTCTCCGGGGCCGGCAGCCCCTGCACGGCGATCACCGAGACGATGTCGAGGACCAGGTGCAGCTTGGAGCGCCAGCGCCGGTACACCGCCGTCTTGCCCACCCCGGCGCGCCGGGCGATGCCCTCGATGGACATCCGCGCGTAGCCGACGGTCGCGAGCTCCTCGAACACGGCGGCCCGGATGGCCTCCGTCACATCCTCGCGGAGCACGGCCGCGCCCGCGGGGGCCCGGCGGCGCGGGCGCACCGGGGGTCCATCGGCGTTCGTCGCGTTCGTCGTCATGCCCACCAGCATAGGGCGTTACGACGAAACGGTTGCGTTCCGACGATGAATCGGCCTACTCTCACGTTGCGACGATACGGTCCCGTTCCGACGTAAGAAAACGTAAAGAAAAGCGTAAGGAAAAACGTCGGGCGGCCACGGAAACGCCGCCGCCCGCACCCCCTTCCCCCGAGCGAAAGCAGCGGATGTGAGTCAGGTCCTCCACACACCGCCCCAGACACAGGCCGCCCCCCACGGCGACCTCGCGGCTCTGGCCGCCCGTCACGGCCTCACGGTCAGCGGCGCCCGCCCGTCCCTGCCCGAGTACATCCGCCAGCTCTGGGCGCGCCGCCACTTCATCACCGCGTTCGCCACCGCCAAGCTCACCGCCCAGTACAGCCAGGCGAAGCTGGGCCAGGTCTGGCAGGTGATGACCCCGCTGCTGAACGCGGCGGTCTACTACTTCATCTTCGGTGTCCTGCTGGAGACCAAGAAGGGCGTGGCGGACTTCATCCCGTTCCTGGTCACGGGGGTGTTCGTCTGGACGTTCACCCAGAGCTCGATCATGGCGGGCACCCGGGCCATCGGCGGCAGCATCGGTCTGGTGCGGGCCCTGCACTTCCCCCGGGCCGCCCTGCCGATCTCGTTCTGCCTCCAGCAACTCCAGCAGCTGCTCTTCTCGATGGCCGCCCTGCTGATCATCCTGTTCGCCGTGGGCGTGCCGCCGGCGCTGTCCTGGGTCCTCGTCATCCCGGCCCTGGCACTCCAGTTCGTCTTCAACGCCGGCGTCTCGATGATCCTGGCCCGGCTCGGCGCGAACACCCCGGACATCTCCCAGCTGATGCCGTTCATCCTGCGCACCTGGATGTACATCTCGGGCGTGATGTGGAGCATCGACAACCTGCTCGAGAAGCACCAGGGCATGCCCTCCTGGGTCGCCGACCTGCTGCGGGCCAACCCGGCCGCCGTCTACATCGACCTGATGCGCTTCGCGCTGATCGACAGCTTCCACGCGAGCCAGCTGCCGCCCCACGTGTGGCTGGTCGCGACCGGCTGGGCGCTGCTCGCCGGCGTCGGCGGCTTCATCTACTTCTGGAAGGCTGAGGAGACGTACGGCCGTGGCTGACAACGCAACGCGCACCGCGCCCACCGAGCCCGTCGACGAGCGGGCCCCCACCGTCATCGCGGACGGCGTCGACATCGTCTACCGGATCAACGGCACCGGCAGCGGCCGGGGCAGCGCGACGGCGGCCCTCAACCGCATCATCCGCCCCGGGCAGGCCCAGAAGGCCGCCGGCATGCGCGTGGTGCACGCCGTCAAGAACGTCACCTTCGTCGCGTACAAGGGTGAGGCGATCGGCCTCATCGGCACCAACGGTTCCGGCAAGTCGACCCTGCTCAAGGGGATCGCGGGCCTGCAGCCGGTGGAGAACGGCAAGATCTACACCGACGGCCAGCCCTCCCTCCTCGGTGTCAACGCGGCCCTGATGGGCGATCTGACCGGCGAACGCAACGTCTACCTCGGCGGGCTCGCCATGGGCATGACGCGCGAGCAGATCAAGGAGCGCTACCAGGAGATCGTCGACTTCTCCGGCATCAACGAGAAGGGCGACTTCATCTCCCTGCCGATGCGCACCTACTCGTCCGGCATGGGCTCCCGGCTGCGCTTCTCCATCGCCGCAGCCAAGGACCACGACGTACTCCTCATCGACGAGGCACTGTCTACCGGCGACGCGCGGTTCCAGGCGCGGTCGGCGGAGCGCATCCAGGAGATGCGCGCGCACGCCGGCACGGTCTTCCTGGTCAGCCACAGCAACGCCGCGA
The DNA here is from genome assembly GCF_042737245.1 of Streptomyces sp. NPDC060002. Classification (NCBI taxonomy): domain Bacteria; kingdom Bacillati; phylum Actinomycetota; class Actinomycetes; order Kitasatosporales; family Streptomycetaceae; genus Streptomyces; species Streptomyces sp. NPDC060002. The sequence goes on along the minus strand of NZ_JBHWUW010000022.1, from coordinate 33,196 downwards.
TCCGCGAAACCTGCGACCGGGTGCTGTGGCTGGAGCGCGGCGAACTGCGCATGGACGGCCCGACGGAGGAGGTCCTCGAGGCGTACGAGGCGTTCACCGGGGACAAGAAGAAGAAGCCCAGGCCGAAGCCCGCCTGACGGAACAACAGACGAACAGGGGTGCCCCCGAGCCTCGACGGCTCGGGGGCACCCCTGTCTCCCGTGTGCTGACCTGCGCTCACCGGCGCTAACGGGCGCCTACGAATGCGTCCGCAGCAGCGTACGCATCGTCCGCATGGCCACCGACAGATTGGCCAGGTCGAACGTCTCCGAGCTCTGGATCTCCTCCAGCGTGGTGCGCGCCCGGCCCAGGATCGCCGCGTTCTTCTCGTCCCACGCCTCGAAGCGCTGCTCGGGCGTCGAGGTGCCGTTGCCGACGGCCAGCACGTCCGCCGTAAGCGCCGCGTGGGCCGCGTACAGGTCCTCACGGATGGAGGCGCGGGCCATGGACTGCCAGCGATCGGCACGCGGCAGCTCGATGATGCGGTCCATGAGCTGGGTGATGTGCAGACGGTCGGCGAGGTCGTAGTAGACGTCGGCGACGTCCAGCGGGTCCCGCCCCATACGGTCGGCCACCGAGACGATGTCCAGCGCCGGGAAGGCCGAGGAGAACCCGGCCACCCGGGTGGCCAGCTCGTCCGGGACGCCGGCGTCGGTCAGCTCGTCGTGGATCCGCTGCCACCACTCCAGGTCCGCGCCCCGCAGCAGCTTCGTCAGCTGCGACCACACCTGCTCGACGCGCTCCGCGAAGAAGTCGACGGTCTCGGCGAGCTGCAGCGGCTGCGGCCGGTTGTTCAGCAGCCAGCGCGTACCGCGCTCGACGAGCCGCCGCGAGTGCAGCCGGATACGCGTCTGGACGTCGGCCTCGACCCGGTTGTCGAGATCCTCCACCGCGTCCCACACCGGCGCCGAGCGGAAGATCGCCCGGGCCGCGGTCTGGGCCCGCACGATCTCCTCCAGCGAGGCGCCGGTCTCCTCCCTCAGCCGGTGCAGATACGTCGTACCGCCCGTGTTGACCGTGTCGTTGACCAGGACGGTCGTGGTGATCTCGCGGCGCAGCGGGTGACTGTCGATGCCCTCGGGGAACCGCTCGCGCAACGCCGTCGGGAAGTACGCGTGCAGCAGACCGCGCAGGTACGGGTCGTCGGGCAGCGAGGTGCGCAGCAGCTCGTCCGACACCGTGATCTTCGTGTAGGCCATCAGGACGGCCGTCTCCGGGCTGGTGAGGCCCTGGCCGGCGCCGAGACGTTCACGGATCTGCCGGTCGGTGGGCAGGAACTCCAGGGCCCGGTCCAGGTGCTTCTCCCTGACCAGGTGGCGCATGAAGCGCTGCTGGGCGTGGAGCATGTCCTTGGACTGGGCGAGGGCGTTGGCGATCGCCGTGTTCTGCGCGTAGTTGTTGCGCAGGACGAGAACGCCGACCTCGTCGGTCATCTCCGCGAGCACCTTGTTGCGCTGCTTGACGGTCATGTCGCCCTCGGTGACCAGGCCGTTCAGCAGGATCTTGATGTTCACCTCGTGGTCGGAGGTGTCCACGCCCGCGCTGTTGTCGATGGCATCCGTGTTGATCTTGCCGCCGTGCAGCGCGAACTCGATCCGGCCGAGCTGGGTCAGTCCCAGGTTGCCGCCCTCGCCGACGACCTTGACGCGCAGATCGGCGCCGTCCACCCGGATCGGGTCGTTGGCCTTGTCGCCGACGTCGGCGTTCGACTCCGCACCGGACTTCACGTACGTGCCGATGCCGCCGTTCCACAGCAGGTCCACCTGCGCCCGCAGGATCGCCTTCATCAGGTCGGCCGGGGTCAGCTTGGTGACGCCCGCCTCGATGCCCAGCGCCTCCCGGATGTGACCGTTGACCGGGATCGCCTTCGCCGCACGCGGGAAGACGCCGCCGCCGGCGGAGATCAGATCGCCGTTGTAGTCGGCCCAGCTGGAGCGGGGCAGCTCGAACAGCCGGCGGCGCTCCGCGTACGAGGTCGCCGCGTCCGGCTTCGGGTCGATGAAGATGTGCCGGTGGTCGAAGGCGGCGACCAGCCGGATGTGCTCGCTGAGCAGCATGCCGTTGCCGAACACGTCACCGGACATGTCACCGACGCCGACGACCGTGAAGTCCTCGGACTGCGTGTCCACGCCCAGCTCCCGGAAGTGCCGCTTCACGGACTCCCAGGCACCGCGGGCCGTGATGCCCATGCCCTTGTGGTCGTAACCCGCCGAGCCGCCGGAGGCGAAGGCGTCGCCGAGCCAGAAGTTGTACGACTGCGCGACCTCGTTGGCGATGTCGGAGAACGTCGCCGTGCCCTTGTCGGCGGCGACCACCAGGTAGGTGTCGTCCTCGTCGTGCCGCACGACGTCGGCCGGCGGCACGACCTCCCCGCCGACCAGGTTGTCGGTGATGTCGAGCAGCGCCGAGATGAACGTCTTGTAGCTGGCGATGCCCTCGGCCAGCCATGCGTCACGGTCCACGCCCGGGTCGGGCAGCTGCTTGGCGACGAAGCCGCCCTTGGCGCCGACCGGCACGATGACGGTGTTCTTCACCATCTGCGCCTTCACCAGACCGAGCACCTCGGTACGGAAGTCCTCACGCCGGTCGGACCAGCGCAGACCACCGCGCGCGACCTTCCCGAACCGCAGGTGCACGCCCTCGACCTGCGGTGAGTACACCCAGATCTCGAACGCGGGCCGGGGCGCCGGCAGATCCGGGATGGCCCGCGGGTCGAACTTCATGGACACGTAGTCGTGCGGCTCACCGCCCGCGCGCTCCTGGAAGAAGTTCGTCCGCAGGGTCGCCTTGATGACGGTGAGGAAGGACCGCAGGATCCGGTCCTCGTCGAGCGAGGCCACCTCGTCGAGGGCGGCGTCCAGCTCCTCGAGCAGCGCGTCGACGATCTCGTGCCCGGCACTCTGCCGGTCGGGCGACATCCGCGCCTCGAACAACGACACGAGCAGCCGGGTGGTGTGGACGTTGGTCCGGAGGGTGTCCTCCATGTAGTCCTGGCTGAACGTGGACCCGGCCTGGCGCAGGTACTTGGCGTACGCGCGCAGCACCATCGCCTGCCGCCAGTGCAGCCCGGCGCCCAGCACCAGCGCGTTGAACCCGTCGTTCTCCGCCTTGCCGGTCCAGGTCGCCGAGAACGCCTCCTGGAACCGCTCGCGCCCGTCGTCACCGAGGAAGTCCCCGCCGGGACCCGCCAGCGACTTGGGGATACGCAGCCCGAAGTCGTAGATCCAGGCGTTGCTGCGGTCCGCGCAGCGCAGTTCGTACGGCCGCTCGTCGATCACCTCGACACCGAGCCGGTTCAGGACCGGCAGCACGGCCGACAGGGAGATCGCGTCACCCTTGCGGTAGATCTTGAAGCGGCGCTCGCCCGGAGCGGCGCCCACCGGCTCGTACAGGCTGAGCGAGAAGTTCCGCTCCTCCGTGAGCCGCTCCAGATGGCAGAGGTCGGCGACGGCGGAACGCGGGCTGTGGTCGGCCTTGTAGCCCTCGGCGAAGGCGCTGTTGTAGCGCCGCAGCAGCTCCGCGGCCCGCTCCTCGCCGAGTTCGGCGTTGAGCGCCTCCTGGAAGGCGTCGGCCCAGGAACGGGCCGCCTCGACGAGCCGCGCCTCGATGCGCTCCTTGTCGGCGTCGGACAGCTCCGGCAGCTCGGTGCCCTGCGGGACACGGACGACGAAGTGCAGCCGGGACAGGATCGACTCGGTGTTCCAGGCGGTGAAGTCGACGTTCGTCCCGCCCAGCTCCTCCTTGAGGATGTCGATGATCCGCAGCCGCACGCCCGTGGTGTAGCGGTCGCGGGGCAGGTAGACGATCGCCGAGTAGTAGCGCCCGTACTCGTCCTGCCGCAGGTACAGCCGCAGCCGGCGCCGCTCCTGGAGATAGAGCACGGACGTGACGATGGACCGGAGTTCGTCCACCGGCGTCTGGAAGAGCTCGTCGCGCGGGTAGGTCTCCATGATCTGGAGCAGGTCGCGCCCGTCGTGACTGTTGGGCGAGAAGCCGGCGCCCTGCAGCACGGCAGCGACCTTGCGCCGCACGACCGGCACCCGCACCACGGACTCGGTGTAGGCGGCGGAGGAGAACAGCCCGAGGAACCGACGCTCCCCGACGACGTTCCCGTCCTTGTCGAACTTCTTCACACCGACGTAGTCGAGGTAGGAGGGCCGGTGCACGGTGGCCCGGCTGTTCGCCTTGGTCAGCACCAGCAGCTTGTGCTCACGCGCCTTGGCGCGGGCATCGGCGGGCAGCCGCTCGAAGGAGGGGCTGACGGGGTGGCTGTGGTGGCTGTCGGTGTCGGCGTGCTGCGGGTCGGAACGCAGAATGCCGAGCCCGGTCCCGGGGACGGCGGCGAGGGAGTCGTCCCCGCGCAGCTGGTACTCCCGGTAGCCGAGGAACGTGAAGTGGTCGGCGGCCAGCCAGCGCAGCAGCTCACGTGCCTCGTCGACGTCGGGCCGCGCCAGATCACCGGGGACAGGCTCCTCCTGGAGCTGATCGGCGACCCGCATCGCGGTGTCCCGCATCTTCTCCCAGTCCTCGACGGCCTCCCGCACGTCGGACAGGACGCGCACCAGGTCGGCGGTGATCTGCTTCAGGTCGGCGCGGTCGGTCTCACGGTCGATCTCGACGTGGATCCACGACTCGACATGCCCGTCGTGCGGCAGGTCCCCCGCGGCGGGCGGGGTGCTGAGCACCTCGATGAGCTTGCCGGCCACATCGCGCCGCACGACGACCTGCGGGTGGATGACGAGGTGGATCCCCCGCCCCTGCCGGGTCAGCTCATTGGTGACGGAGTCGACGAGGAACGGCATGTCGTCGGTCACGACCTCGACGACCGAGTGACTGCACGTCCACCCGTTCTCCTCGACGGTAGGGGTGTGAACCCTTACATTGGCCGTCCCCTGCGGCCGGTTCTCGGCCAGCCGGTAGTGCGAGAGCGCGGCTCCGAAGACGTCGACCGGGTCACGGCCGCTCAGGTCCTCCGGGGCGGTGTGCAGGTAGTAGCGCTGCAGGAACGCGAGGAGGGAGGCGTGGTCCGGGGTCCCCGGAGTACCGCCGCCCTCGCCCGTCGTCCCAGTCGGTAGATGCCCCCCGACCGGGCTGTTCTCAGCGACCCGCGCCGCCCTCTCGAGCAGCTCGGCCTTGGCTTCGTCCAGCTTGGTCTGCATTGTCCTCTGGCTCCTGTCGCGCGCCGTTGCGTGACGTAGAAGGAAGTACGGTCTCTTCCCCTGCGGCTCGACGCCACGGCCCGGGGTCTCCGGTCTGCTCCGACGCTATGCCGCAAGGTGAGATGAGCGGGGGGTTATCAGCCATTCTCGACACCACTCCCGGGTGTGACGCTGCTCTCCGCGCCAGGTGCATCCGAGGGGTGCACGGCGTCCTGGGGGCCCTTTCGGCCCCGTCCCGCCCGCGCCGACCAGCGTCCGCCGCCCGGCTGCGGAGATGGTCCGCACACACCGGGCGCAGGGCAGGGGCCACAACGCCCCCGCGAGCTATCGCGCTGATCACGCCACCAAGGCTATCGCCCCTCCCGGGCCTCCCGTCATGAGCCGTATGTGTACAAAACAGAGCCCCCAACTTTGCCGTTCTGCACAGAGCCAAAACGGGGTGTGACGTGGGATGGGGCGGGGGGGACGGGGGGTGTGGTGGGAGGGGACGGGGGTGTGGTGGGAGGGGACGGGGGGTGTGGTGGGAGGGGACGGGGGGTGTGGTGGGAGGGGACGGGGGGTGTGGTGGGAGGGGACGGGGGGTGTGGCGGGAGGGCTGAACCCGGCGGGCCGCGCGGCAGGGGCGACACGCGGGGGCGCCGAGAGGTACGCGGGCGCGGCCCGCAGGGGGCGCATGGGCGGGCCCCCCGGGGGGCAGAGGCGGAACCCTCTGGTGGGACGCAGTCCCCGCAGGGCACGCAGCCCCTGGTGGGGCGCAGGGGACGCAGTCCCCGGTGGGGCGCAGGGCACGCAGCCCCTGGTGGGGCGCAGGAGCGTAGCCCCTGGTGGGGCGCAGGGGCGTAGCCCCTGGGATGGGACGGGTAGGGGCGGCGGGGGCGAGAAAAGTCGACGCCGACCCCACCCCGCGGGACGCTGAAAGCGCCCTCTTGGCAAGCCCACCCCCAAGAGGCACGTTGCCCATGGCAACGCCCGCCCGAGAGGAGCCCACCCACCATGCCCGCGAAAATCCTCATCGTCACCGGCGACGCAGCGGAATCCCTGGAAGTCCTCTACCCCTACCAACGCCTGCGCGAGGAAGGCTACGAGGTCCACATCGCCGCCCCCGCCCGCAAAAAGCTCCAGTTCGTCGTCCACGACTTCGAACCCGGTTTCGACACCTACACCGAGAAGCCCGGCTACACCTGGCCCGCCGACCTCGCCTTCTCCGAGGTCGACCCCGGCCAGTACGCCGCCGTCGTCATCCCCGGCGGCCGGGCCCCCGAGTACCTCCGCAACGACCCCGAGCTCCGCAAGATCCTCAAGTCGTTCTTCGACGCAGACAAACCGGTCGCACAGATCTGCCACGGCCCCCTGCTCACCGCGGCCGCCGACGCCCTCCACGGCCGACGCGTCACGGCGTACCCGGCCCTGGAGCTCGACATGCAGTCGGCAGGCGCCACCTTCCAGGACGCCGAGGCGGTGGTCGACGGCACCCTGGTCTCCGCCCGCGCCTGGCCGGACCACCCGGCCTGGATGCGCGAGTTCCTGAAGGTGCTGCGCACCAAGGCGCCAGTGACGTGACCTGACCCACTCCACCACGCGCCACGCCACCCAACCGCAGGCCCCGACGGGTGCGGCGCCCGCAGGACGCCGCACCCGATCCGACGCTCGATGCGGCCACCCACAAACCCCTGAAACCCCTACGCAGCCGTGGCCAACCGCCCCGCGACCTCCACCGCCTCCCCCAGCGTGTCGACCACGGGCACCCCGACGCCCTCCAGGCTGGCCCGACTGTGCGACCCGCCGGTGTACAGGACGGCCCGCGCGCCCACATGCAACGCGGCCACCGCGTCATCGGCGGCATCTCCGATCACCACCGTGCGTGCCGCCTGCACCCCGGTCAGCGCCTCGAGGTGCCGCACCATGTGCTCGGCCTTGCTGCCCCCGGAGGGCCCGGTCCGCCCGTCGACCCGTACGAAATGCGGCTCGATCCCGAACCCCCGGACCAGCGGCACGAGTTCATCGTGCACATACATGCTCAGCAGGGACTGACTGTGCCCCGCCGACCGCCATCCCGCGAGCAGCTCCACGGCGCCCTCGGTGAGCCCGCACCCCACCCGGTGCTCGGCGTAGTACCGGTGGAAGACGTCGTCCATGACCTCCCACTCGGCATCGGTGGGCAGCCTTCCCATCAGCCGCTCGTAGAACTTCGGCACCGGAACGCAGTACAGCGCCCGGTACCGCTCCAGCGTGATCGGCTCCAGCCCCAGCTCGACGAATGCCGCGTTCGTCGCCCCGATGATCGCGTCGTTGTCGTGGAACAGCGTCCCGTTCCAGTCCCAGACGATGTGCGCCGCTTCCTGCTTCCCCATACCTGCAAACGTACCCGCCACCACCGACAATCAAGTGACCGGCCGAAGCGGTGGCCGATCGCCCCGAACCCACCAAACCCACCGGCCCCACCAGACCAGGCAGGCCGTCAGCCGTCAGCCGTCAGCCGTCAGCCGTCAGCCGTCAGCCGTCAGCCGACAAATAACAGCCTGCCGGGCGAACTCAGTCGCCCGACCCCACCAGAGTCGGGATCTCCTGCCTGGCGAACCACAACAGCTCATGGTCCTCGGCCCCGTCCACGACGAACTGCGCGTCGTCGTCCCCGCCGTCCGCCGCCGCTAGCGCCTCCGCCGCGGCGGTCACGTCCGCCTCCGCCTCCCCGGCGTCGACGTGCACCGCGGCCGCCTTGGCCAGCGGGACGGCACCCGTCACCCGCACCTCGCCCAGCGCCGCCGGATCGAGCCCCCGGTCGGGGTCCGCGGCGGCCGTGCGGTCGGGTACGTCGACGGCGACCACGACCCGGCGCCGCGGGGCTCCCTGATCCGCCGCGAGCAACCGCAGCGAGGCGAGCGCGGCCCTGCTGAGCGCCGCGTACTCCAGCTCCTCGATGTCGTCGGAGAGATACCACTCGCGCAGCGCGGGCGTGACGGCGTACGCGACGAGCGGCCCGGACCCCAGCTCACCCGTCTTGTGCGCCTCGGCGAGGGCGGGGAGGGTCAGGGGGACGTAGACGCGCATGGCTGGCCGCTCTTTCGTGGTCGCAGGCTCGGACTCGGTGTTCCGGGGAGGGACGGTTCCGCGTCTCCCCGAGGGCCTTCAGGATACGTGCGGCCGTCCCCTTTCGGGCCCCTGCCCACACCCTCACCGGCGTCAACCCAGGCCGCCCGATTCACCCGGCCCACCCCCGCAGCGCCGGTCCCCCACCACCCACCACCACCCCTGATAGGTGAACTTTCCCCGCCCCCGCCACGGACGCCCCGCTTCCTTGCCGTCACGGTCCGCGACCCCGTACAAGATCCGCAACGGCAAGTTACCGACTGGTAGAGCCGAGCCCACCGAACGGGGATTCCCATGAACAAGGTCATGACGCGGACGCAGCACCACCCCGGCGCCCGCCCTCCCGGCCGCCGCGACACCCGCCGCCCCGCGGCCGCCCCACCCCGCACCCCGAGCGGCGGCGCCCCTCGCACGGCACCCGCAGGCGGCCGCCCACCCGGTCCCCCCGGCACCGACTCCCCGACCCGCACCCGCCCCGCCGACGGCCGCCCCTCGACCCCCCGGTCCCTCACCCGCCACTCGACGGCCCGCCCCAGCACCGGCACCGGCACGAGCACCGGCGCCCCCGCCGATGCCAACGCCCCCGCCGGCTCCCCGTCCGTCCCCGCCCAGACCCCCCGCCGCCCCGTCTCCCAGCCTCGCCCCACAGACCTCTTCGCCGACCGCCTCCTCGCGGTCCTGACCGGCCGGCGCCCCGTGCACTTCATGCTCCGGCACACCCTCGGCCACGCCTACGACGACCTGGCCGACCTCGCCGAACGCGGCCCCCTGCGCACCACCCACGGCGCCCGTCCCGTCGTCCGGGACATCGGCTATTACGTCCCCCGCCCCGGCGCCATCGAGGCCTTCGCCCGCATCGGCGCCGGCGATCGCGTACGGGCGATGGCCTTCCGTCTGGAACTCGGCACCGACCACCGCTGGCGCTGCACCGCGGTGGAACTCGACGGCACCCGCAGGCCCCACCCCCAGGACGACTGAGCCGCCCTGGAACCGCCGAACAGCAAAGGGCCGGGTCACCCGAAGGTGACCCGGCCCTCAAAGCCGCCAAGAAGCCCACAGCGCCGTCACGGCACACGCCGCATCCGTCACGGCACACGCCGCATCCGTACGCCACGCATCACACGTCACGCCCGGCGCACAGCGGGCAGACGGCGCCGCAGGCAGCCGCGCCCTACTTCTTACGGCGCCGCCCGGCCTTCGCCTGCTTGCGGCGCTCCGCGCGCGTGAGGCCATCGGCCTCGGAGCGCACCGGCTCGTCCTCGTCATTGTCGAAGTCGCCCTCGATCGTGCCGCCCTCGCCGTCCACCGTCGGAGCCGAGAAGTGCAGCTGACGACGCTGCGGAGCGTCCAGCCCCTTCGCCCGGATCTCCGGACGCGAACCCGCCTGCGCCGGCACCACGTCCTGCTTCTCCATGTCGACCGGCGCGGCGTCCTCCACCGGGACCTCCTCGACCTGCTGCTCGACCTGGACCTCCAGGTTGAACAGGTAGCCGACGGACTCCTCCTTGATGCCGTCCATCATCGCGGAGAACATGTCGAAGCCCTCGCGCTGGTACTCGACCAGCGGGTCCTTCTGCGCCATCGCGCGCAGGCCGATGCCCTCCTGGAGGTAGTCCATCTCGTAGAGGTGCTCGCGCCACTTGCGGTCCAGGACCGACAGCACGACCCGTCGCTCCAGCTCACGCATGATCTCGGAACCGAGCTGAGACTCACGCGACTCGTACTGGTCGCGGATGTCGTCCTTGATGGACTCGGAGATGAACTCGGCGGTCAGACCGGCCCGGTCACCGGCCGCCTCCTCCAGCTCCTCGACGGTGACCTTCACCGGGTAGAGCTGCTTGAAGGCGCCCCACAGCCGGTCCAGGTCCCAGTCCTCCGGGAAGCCCTCGGCGGTCTCCGCGCCGACGTACGCGTCGATCGTGTCGTCCATGAAGTGGTGGATCTGCTCCTGCAGGTCCTCACCCTCCAGAACGCGGCGCCGCTCACCGTAGATGACCTCACGCTGACGGTTGAGCACCTCGTCGTACTTCAGGACGTTCTTACGCGTCTCGAAGTTCTGCTGCTCCACCTGCGACTGCGCGGACGCGATCGCACGCGTGACCATCTTGTTCTCGATCGGCACGTCGTCCGGCACGTTCGCCATCGACATCACGCGCTCGACCATCTGCGCCTTGAACAGCCGCATCAGGTCGTCGCCCAGCGACAGGTAGAAACGGGACTCGCCCGGGTCGCCCTGACGGCCGGAACGACCGCGCAGCTGGTTGTCGATACGACGCGACTCGTGCCGCTCGGTACCCAGCACGTAGAGGCCGCCCAGCTCCTTGACCTCGTTGAACTCGGCCTTGACCGCCTGCTCGGCGTTCTCCAGGGCGGCGGGCAGCGCGGCGGCCCACTCCTCGATGTGCTCCTCGGGGTCGAGGCCGCGCTGACGCAGCTCCGCCTCCGCGAGGTCGTCGGGGTTGCCGCCGAGCTTGATGTCGGTACCACGGCCGGCCATGTTGGTCGCGACCGTCACAGCACCCTTGCGGCCGGCCTGGGCGACGATCGACGCCTCACGCTCGTGGTGCTTGGCGTTCAGCACCTCGTGCTGCACGCCCCGCTTGGAGAGCTGCTGCGACAGGTACTCGGACTTCTCGACCGACGTCGTACCGACGAGGATCGGCTGGCCCTTCTCGTGCTTCTCGGCGATGTCGTCGACGACCGCCTCGAACTTCGCGACCTCGGTGCGGTAGATCAGGTCGGACTGGTCCTTGCGGACCATCGGCCTGTTCGTCGGGATCGGGACCACGCCGAGCTTGTAGATCTGGTGGAACTCGGCGGCCTCGGTCATCGCCGTACCGGTCATGCCGCAGAGGCCCGGCTGCTCCTTGTCGTCATGGTCGTGGCGCTTGTAGAGGCGGAAGAAGTTCTGAAGGGTGATCGTGGCGAGCGTCTGGTTCTCGTCCTTGATGTCCACCCCTTCCTTCGCCTCGATCGCCTGGTGCATGCCCTCGTTGTAGCGGCGGCCGGCGAGGATACGGCCCGTGTGCTCGTCGACGATCATGACTTCGCCGTCCATGACGACGTAGTCCTTGTCCTTCTTGAAGAGCTCCTTCGCCTTGATGGCGTTGTTCAGGTAGCCCACCAGAGGGGTGTTCACCGACTCGTAGAGGTTGTCGATGCCCAGCCAGTCCTCGACCTTGCTGACACCGGTCTCGTGAATGGCGACCGTGCGCTTCTTCTCGTCGACCTCGTAGTCGCCGGTCTCCTCGAGGCCCTTGAGCGGGTTGCCGGCCTCGCCCTTCTTCAGGCGCGTCACCAGCTTCGCGAAGTCGCCGTACCACTTGGTGGCCTGGTCGGCCGGACCGGAGATGATCAGCGGCGTACGCGCCTCGTCGACCAGGATGGAGTCGACCTCGTCGACGATGGCGAAGTTGTGGCCGCGCTGGACCAGCTCGTCCTGCGCCCACGCCATGTTGTCGCGCAGGTAGTCGAAGCCGAACTCGTTGTTCGTGCCGTACGTGATGTCGCACGCGTACATCTCGCGGCGCTGCGCCGGCGTCATGTTGGCGAGGATGCAGCCGACTTCCAGGCCCAGGAACTTGTGGACACGACCCATCATCTCGGAGTCGCGCTCGGCCAGGTAGTCGTTGACCGTGATCAGGTGGACGCCCTTGCCGGACACCGCGTTCAGATACGCCGGCAGCGTGCCGACGAGCGTCTTGCCCTCACCGGTCTTCATCTCCGCCACATAGCCGAGGTGCAGGGCGGCACCACCCATGATCTGCACGTCGTAGTGACGCTGGCCGAGGACGCGCTTGGCGGCCTCGCGCACGGTGGCGAAGGCCTCGGGCAGCAGGTCGTCCAAGCTCTCACCGTCGGCATACCGCTGCTTGTACTCATCGGTCAGGGCCCGCAGCTCGGCGTCGGAGAGGTCGACGAAGTCCTCTTCGATGGAGTTGACCTGGTCCGCGATGCGGTGCAGCTTGCGCAGGATCTTGCCTTCGCCTGCACGCATGATCTTCGAGAGGACGGACACGGGGGTTGGTCTCCTTGCCGGTCGGGCCTGGGACGGTCGGTTTCCAGTGGACTTGCTGAGCAACGGCCATCGTATGCGAGGACCCCGCCACCCCGGGAGGCCTGCCGCCACGAGGACCACACGCTGCTGCGCACCTGCTCCAAAATCTTCTTCAAAGAGGACAACGGCCGGGCGCCGCCGATGGTGCCGCGCCCGCCGGACGAATTGCGCGAATTGTGATCACGCGCTCACACACGGCAAAAAAGATGGCGCCGCCGGGACACCCCGCGCAGAATCGGCCGATGGAGCCCGAGCCCGTCACCCTCACCACCCCCCGCCTCGTCCTGCGCCCCCTCGACCCGCGGGACACCGACGCCGTGTACACCGCCGCCCAGGACCCCGACATCCAGCGCTGGACCACGATCCCCTCCCCCTACCTCCCCGAGCACGCCCGAAGCTTCACCGAACTGCTCGCCCCCGAAGGCTGGACGAGCGGCTCCATGTTCACCTTCGGCGTCTTCCTCCCCGACGGAGCCCTCACCGGCGTCCTCAGCCTCACCATGCGCTCCCCGGGCACGGCCGAGGTCGGCTTCTGGGCGGCCAGGGAACACCGCGGCCACGGCTACATCACCGAGGCCACCCTCACCGCGGCCCGCTGGGCCTTCACCACGCTCCCCGTCGACCGCGTCGAATGGCGGGCCGAGCTCGGCAACACCGCATCCCGCGCGGTAGCCGAGAACGCCGGCTTCACCCTGGAAGGCACCCTGCGCTCGGCCATCGCCAACAAGGGTGTACGACGCGACTGCTGGCTGGCCTCCCTGCTCCCGTCGGACCTGGGACTCCCGTCCACTGCGCCGTACGTCCCAGCACGTTCCGGCGACACGACCAGCCCGTCCGGCGTTTGAGGCCGAGGCCCGTCCAGAGCCGAATCGGGGGCCGGGAGCGGCAGCCACCGGGGACGGGAAGGGATAGGGGCGGCGGAGGCGAGAAACCCCCCGCGCGCCCACCCCCGCTGCCCACCTCCACCCCCAAACCCCCAGCTCACCCCGCACTGTCAGTCCCACCCCCTATCGTGCGAGCCATGACCACCCCGCGCCCCGACACCGCGCTCTCGGCAGACGAAGCCCGCCGCATCGCCCTGCGCGCGCAAGGCTTCCTCGGCACACCCGACCGCAAGGCCGGCGTCCGCGGCGTCCTCCGTCACCTCGGCGCGGTCCAGCTCGACACCATCTCGGTCCTGGCCCGCTCCCACGAGCTGATCCCCTACGCCCGCCTGGGAGCGGTAGGCCGCAGGACGATCGAGGACGCGTACTGGAAGCCCGAGTCGGCGGGCACGCCGGCGGCGCGACCGCACGCCTTCGAGTACTGGTCCCACGCCGCCTGCATCCTCCCCATCGAGGAGTGGCCCCACTTCGCCTTCCGCCGCCGCGCCTACCGGGCCCGCCCGCACTGGAACCACGCGCTCCCGGACGGCACGTACGAGCAGGTCGTCAAGCAGCTCCGCACCGAAGGCCCCCTCACCGCAACCGAGTTGGGCGGAGCGAAGAAGACCAGCGAGTGGTGGGACTGGTCCGGAACCAAGGTCGCCGTGGAACGCGCGCTGATGTACGGCGAGGTGGTCTGCGTGGAGCGCCGCGGCTGGAAGCGCGTCTACGACCTCGCCGAACGCGCCGTACCCGCCGACCTGCTGCACGACGAGCTGGACGACACCGAGTGCCTGCGCCGCCTCGTCCGCCTGGCCGGCCAGTCGCTCGGCGTGGGCACGCGCGCGGACATCGCCGACTACCACCGTCTCAAGGGCGACCAGGTCGACACCGTGATCGCCGACTCGGGCCTGGTCCCGGTCACGGTCGAAGGCTGGGGCAAGCCCGCCTGGGCCGACCCGTCGGCCCTGGAAACGCCCCCGCGCGGCCGCCACCGCACCACGCTCCTGTCCCCCTTCGACTCCCTGATCTGGGAACGGGCGCGCACCGAGCGGATCTTCGGCTTCACCCACCGCCTGGAGGCCTACGTCCCCAAGCCGAAGCGGATCCACGGCTACTTCGCGATGCCGGTCCTGGCCGGCGGCCGGCTCGTCGGCCGTGTGGACCCGGCCCGTGAGGGCCGCACCCTGATCGCCAGGCAGGTCACCCTGGACGGCCCGAAGGCGGTCCCGGCGGTGGCCCAGGCCCTGCTGGAGGCGGCGACCTGGGTGGACTGCACGGACGTACGCGTGGAGCGTGTGGACGCCCCGGACCTGCGCGAGCCCCTCACCAGAGAACTCACCCGCGCTCTGGCCTGACCCGGGTCCGAGCCGGGCTCAGCCCCGGCTCGACGGACCACCCGGCTCACCCGGCTCGACGGACCACCCGGCTCGACGGACCAGCCGGATCACCGGATCACCGGATCTCGAGAATCTTCTCCCGCATCGCGTACACGACCGCCTCCATCCTGGAGTGCAGCTGAAGCTTCTCCAGGATGTTGCGCACATGGTTCTTCACGGTGTTCTCGGAGATGAACAACTCCTTGGCGATGTCACGGTTGTTCATCCCCGTGGCGACCAGCTTGAGCACCTCCAGCTCCCGGTCCGTCAGCCGCGGCGCGGGGACGAGGCGACGCTCGTCGGTCCGCTGGATCATCGACTTGAACTCGGTGAGCAGCTTCGACGCCATGGAGGGGCTGATCTGCGACTGCCCGTCGGCGACCGCGCGGATCGCGGTGGCGACCTCGTCCGTGGAGATCTCCTTGAGGAGATAGCCGGTCGCGCCGGCCTTGATCGCCTCGTAGAGGTCCGCCTCCTCGTCACTGATCGTCAACATGATGATCTTCGCGCTGGGAGCCACCTCCTTGATGGAGGTGCACGCCTCGATACCGCCGCGCTTGGGCATCCGTACGTCCATCAGCACGATGTCCGGCAGCAGGTCGGCCGCCTTGTCCACGGCCTCGGCGCCGTCACCGGCCTCGCCGACGACCTGGATGTCCTCCTCGGCCGCGAGCACGATCTCCAGTCCGCGGCGGAACAAGGCGTGGTCGTCCACGACAAGGACTCTGATCGGCTCCTTGCGTGAGGTGCCCCCGTCCGGGCCCATGCCGACGACGCCGTCGTCGGCATCGTCGTCCCGCATCGGTCCGAAGCTGTCCGCCATCGTTCCTCCCCCTGAAGGCTGTGGCCCGTGATCCTGTGCCGTCGCCAACCCAAGGCAGCGGCCCACCGGTTGAGCCGCCCTGGCCATGATTCCATGCCCGGACGACAACGCGATGACAGAGCGGTGCCCCAAGGGGTCGCACACGGGTGCCCCTGGGGGCGCACACAGCGCTCCAGGGGCACACCGCTCAGCTGTCACCGGGCAGCGTCAGCCGCCCAACGTGCCGCCCGCCTCGGGCGCGTGCGCCTGGGCCACCATCGGGTCGGTGTCGAGGTAGATCACGCCGTAGTCGTAGGCGTGACGCCGGTAGACGACGCTGGGCTGCTTGGTCTCGGAGTCGACGAACAGGTAAAAGTCGTGTCCGACCAGTTCCATCTCGTAGAGGGCCTGGTCGAGGGTCATCGGAGCGGCGACGTGGGTCTTCTCGCGCACCACGAGGGGGCCGTCGCCCTGCACCTCAAGCGAGCCGATCCGCTTGGTCGGCACGCTGTCCGGCTCACCGGCGGGGACGGGACGGCCGTTGCCGTTGAGCGTCGCCACACCCGGGACGTAGTCGGAAACCTCCGCCGCGGAGATCCTGCGGGCGCCGCGGCGCGTGTAACGCTTGTCGTGCTGCTTGCGCAGCTGGGCATCGAGCTTCTCCGCCGCCAGGTCGAGTGCCGCGTACGGGTCGCTGGCCGCCGCCTCCGCCCGGATCACAGGGCCGCGGGAGTGGAGCGTGATCTCCACTCGGTCGCACCGGTCGGCCTGTCGGGGGTTGGGCTCCTTGGACACCTCCACGTCGAGGCTGATCACCTTGCCGTCGAGCTTCTGGATCTTCTCCAGGTTCAGCTTGTCGGCCACGTGCTTGCGGAACCGCTCGGGCACCTCGGTCTTACGGCCCTTGACGACGATGTCCACGCAGAACTCCGTTCCCGGATCACTCCGCTTCGGTGCGGAGCGTCTCCCTTTTGCACCAGGCTCCGGCGAGCACCGGAACCTCGGACTCGGTGACTTCCACCTCCTCCTCCCCCATGGGCGAGATCTACACCCCAGGTGCTGCGGAAGATTACGAAGACCGCAGCACAGCATTCGGATATGAGAGGTGTGGCCTGCGGCTTTCCCTCACAACCGAACATATCTCGCCCGGACGGATGTCGTCACCCTCTACTGCGGCGTACCTCCGTTCAGGCGAATTGGCCCTCTCATTACCTGCAACGACGCGACTTCCCGCTCAGTTCCGGTTTATTTCGAAAGAGTCCGGCGACGCGGCGACCACGGCCGCGCAGAGCACTTCACCGGCTCCGCCCACGTCGTCCGACGGTCTCACCGACACCCCGTCCGCGCCTCCCTCCTTTGCTCCCGACAGCTTCTTGCTGTCTTCCCGAGTGATACCCACGTACCCGGCCGTCGCCCCTTCACCACACAACGCACCCTTCGCCTCCTCCCCACACCGCCCACTGTCCCCCTGTCCCGCCCGCTCCGCCGCCGCAGCCACCCGAACCGCCCGCACCGCCCGCGCGGCCTCAGCCAGCGAGGCGCCCGTCGTGACCACGTCGTCGACGAGAACCACCGGCCCACCGCACAGCACCCGCGCACCCCCGGGGACCACCGTCAGCGCGCCCACCAGGTTGTCCAGGCGCTGCCTGGAGCCGAGCCCCGACTGGTCGGCCACGGGCCGCCGCTGCCGCAACACCGCGGCCACCCGCGCCGACACCCCCGCCCGCCGCAACTCACCGGCCGCCGCCAACGCGATACGCCGCGCCGGATCATGCCCACGCGCCCGCACCGCGGCCCGGGTGGAGGGGACGGGGACGAGCAGAAGGTCTCCGAGGGGGTGGGGGCCCTCCCCCTCCCCCCACCCCACCTCCCCCACCCCCGCCCGCACAGCCCCCGCCAGCGCCGCGCCCAGCGGTCGCGCCAGTGTCAGCGCGCCGCGTTCCTTGTGGGCCAGCAGCGCCGCCCGTACCTCGTCCGCGTACCGGGCCGCCGCGTGCACGGCGGGCAGCCCGGGCGGTTCCGGCACCGGGCGGACCCGGAACGGCACGGCCCCGCTCAGCGCCGCACGGCATTGGGGGCAGAGCACCGTACGCGCGCTTCCGCAGCCCCCGCACTCGGCGGGCAGCACCAAGCCGGCGAGCTCCTGCCACCACCTGCGAACGCCTTCCACGTCCACTACTGTGCCGATGCGGGAAGCGGCCCGCCACCCCTGTGGAAAACCGCCCGGAGAGCCCTGTGGAAAACTCTCGGGAAGGCGGACGAGGGCGGACCGAAGACAGACCGGAGGCGATCGGAACAGCAAAAGGAGCCGGTGAAAAGCGGCTCCGAGAAACCCCGGGCCAAAGGAAGACGGGGTCCGAGGAGTTCACCCGGAACCCCTGGCCCACTCCAGCCCCCCGAGTTGTACACCCCGAGCCGCCCCGAGCCGCCCCGCACCCCCGCCTCGCGCCCCACACCCGGCACCCAGCGCCCGGCACCCCGACCCCGGGGCAAAGATCACCCGGGGTAGAACGCGACCGAAGCGGTTTCCTTCAGCGTCCGCCACCCGCTTCCGCTGGGCAGCCACAGCAGCCCGTCCTTGGAGGTCGCGAAGAGCGGGATGTCGCTGTCCTCGGAGGCGGCGATGCTCGTGACCTCCGTGAGGCCGGGGAGTGTTCCCGCCTCGGGGACAGAGCCGTCGCACTGCGCGTACTGCACCTGCTGCACGCCGCCGGCCTCTCGCCCGACGACCACGAGCCGACTGTCCCCGGCCCACGACATGGCCGTGACCTGTTCCAACTCCGGTGTCGCGGAGCGCAGTTCCTGGAGCGACACGGACGGCTGCTCGCCGGTGCCCGGGCCTCGTTCGATCCGTCCGATGAGCAGGGACTGCTTGCCGCCCTTGTCGACTATGAGCGCGATCCGCACCCCGTCGGCAGCCACCCGTACGGCGTTGATACGGCCGTCGAGTCCCGGGGTCAGCACCTCCAGGGGCTGGCCGCCGCCCTTCTCCAGCAGGAGCAGCCGAGGCGCGGCGGGGTCGCGGTCGGCGACCCACAGGTCGCCCAGGGCGTCCCAGCTGGGGGTGGTGAGCCGGTCGGTCTCCGTCTTGCCCTTGCTCTGGAGTACGGGGTCGCCGATGGAGCTGCCGGAGACGGTGGAGGTGACGTAGAGCGTCTTGCCGTCGAGGGCGACTCCGGCGGCGCTGTGTTCGTCGCGGGCCACGGCCACCGAGCGCAGCGCCTTGGTGCCGTCGCCGAGCGCTCCGGGTACGGGGTCGCCCTTGGTGTTGCCGCTGCCGCTCGTCATCCGTGCGAGGCGGTGCTGGCCGTCGATGAAGTACAGGTAGCCGGGGTTGGTCTCGGAGCCGCGTGCGGCGACGGCCCCGGCCCGCTCCTCGCTGAGGGAGCACAGCTGGGTGCCGCCCGCGCGCAGCGCGATCTCGTCGACGGCGGGGGTCAGGCTGCGCAGGGAGAACAGCAGTTGGGCCGCCATCTCGTCGCACTTGCCCTGCCCGATGTGGGCGGCCTTGTCGTTCAGCGGCACGGTGAGCTTGTTCTGGTCGTCGAGGGCCAGCGCGGTGACGCCCTTGGGCAGCGCGGTTCCGGTGGGGAAGCTGGATCTGACGACGGGGCGGAGCCAGCTGGTGGGTCCGGTGAGCACGGAGCGCACCATCTGCGTCAACGGGTCGACGCGTTCACGGACGTAGACGGGGTCGGCGACGGCCATGGGCTGCCGGGAGCCGTCGGCCGTGGTGTTGGAGGCGAAGTAGTACTTGTTGACGGACACGTAGTTGCGCTGGAAGTCCGACTTGCCCATGACGACGCCCTGGGGAAGGGCGTCGATGCGCCACTGCCCGTTCTTCTTGTCGCGGCTGAGGTGGACCACCTGGCCGTAGTTGCCCGAGGCGGGCGCGTACGACTGCTGTGCGTCGACGGTGGCGACCCGTGTGCCGGTCAGGGTGTACGAGTAGTCGTCGCCGTCGTCTCTGGTCCCGGTGGGTCCGGCATCGGTCGCCGGCCCGTCAGTGAGGACCGTCGTCGACCGTTCGGGCTCCCATTTCTGGGCGGCTCTGTCGGTCAGGTACTGGCGGGCCGTCGCGTAGCCCGGGTCGTCGCTGGTGAGCGCTTCCAGGAAGCCCTGGACGATCTCCAGGGGCTGTGCGTCGTCCCGGGGCGGCATCGCGAACACCCGTACCTGGGTGTCCTGGCGTGGTGTGGACTCGACGCCGCGCAGATCCCCGCTGTCGGGCATCGAGGCGCACCCGGCCAGCAGGACGACGCCACAGGTGGCGTACGCCACCGCGCGCCCCGGCGTGCGCCGGGTTCCCCCCTCGCGCCACTCAGCGCCCACGGAATGCCTCCCCTTGCTCGTTCGAGCCCTTCGCCCCGGCGCTCTGCCGGTCCGAAGTCCCCCTCAGCACCGTTTCCCGCGCGTCACGCGCGTCACCCGTGCCGGCCGATTCCCCCGTACCACCCGTTTCCGGCTGCTCCGTATTCTCGCCGCGCACTCCCCCACCTGTCCCACCTGCCCTACCTGCCCCCGCAGCCCGGGGTTCGTCCTCTCCGCGTCCGCCGCCGCCCGGGGCGGGCCGGGGCACCACGCGCGCGCCGTTGCCGGGCAGCGCCGTCGGGTCGGCCGAGGGCGTCGCGGCGCCCATCCGGGGTGTGAGCGAGCTCCGGGCGGCCGACAGCTGTTCGCCGACGGGCTGTACCGGCACCGTCGCGCTCTTCTGGCCGCCGCCGCGCGGCAGACCGGCCTCGTCGAGGTCTCCCCGGTTGCGGCGGGAGTCCTTGGGCTCGAGCGGTATCGGCGAGCCCCGCAGCGGCTCGTCGGCGGTCCTGGGCAGCGTCAGCCGGAACTGCGAGCCGCCGCCGGGCTCTCCCCAGGCCTGCAGCCAGCCGCCGTGCAGGCGGGCGTCCTCCAGGGCGATGGACAGCCCCAGACCGGTACCGCCGGTGGTACGCGCGCGTGCCGGGTCGGCGCGCCAGAACCGGCTGAAGACGCGGGTGGCCTCGCCGGGCTTGAGACCGACGCCGTAGTCGCGCACGGCTATCGCGACGGCCCCGCCCGCGGCCGCCAGCTTGACGATGACGTCCTTGCCCTCGCCGTGTTCCACGGCGTTGACCACCAGGTTCCGCAGCACCCGCTCCACCCGCCGGGCGTCGGCCTCGGCGACGACGGGCTGCTGGTCGCCGATGACCCGTACGTTCGTCCCCTTGCGGTCGGCGAGCGGCGCGGCCCCGCTGACGACCCGCCGGACGACCTCCCTGAGGTCGATCGGCTCGGCCTCGAGGGCGGCGGCGCCGGCGTCGAAGCGGCTGATCTCCAGCAGGTCCGCGAGCAGTGTCTCGAACCGGTCGAGCTGGTCGGCGAGCAGTTCGGCGGACCGCGCGGTGATGGGGTCGAAGTCGACCCGGGCGTCGTGGATGACGTCGGCGGCCATGCGGACGGTCGTCAGCGGCGTCCGCAGTTCGTGCGAGACGTCGGACACGAACCGTCGCTGCATCCGTGACAGGTCCTCCAGTTGCTGGATCTTCAGCTGGAGGTTCTGGGCCATCTTGTTGAAGGCTTCGCCGAGGCGTGCGATGTCGTCCTCGCCGGTGACCTTCATCCGTTCCTGGAGCCGCCCGGCGGACAGCCGCTCGGCGATCCCGGCGGCCATCCGCACCGGCGTGACGACCTGGCGCACCACGAGCCAGGCGATGGCCCCGAGGAGTACGACGACGAACAGACCGGCGGTCGCCAGCGTCCCCTTGACCAGGCTCAGCGACTTCTCCTCCTGCGTGAGCGGGAAGAGGTAGTACAGCTCGTACGGATCGCCGTTGGGGTCGTTGACCTGCTTGCCGATGACCAGGGCCGGCTGGGAGTCCTTGTCGCTGAGGTAGATGATGCGGGAGTAGCTCTGGGCCGCGCCGGTACTGCTGTAGACCTGCTCGCGCAGTTTCTCCGGGACGCTCTTGTCGGGGTCGACGAAGCCCGAGGCGCGCGGCCCGCGGGCGACGCCGCTGACGTCGCCGGGGGGCAGGGTGACCACGTCGAAGGCGCCCTGGCCGCCGCTGGACAGCGACAGCACGAGCTCGCTCATCCATTCGATGACGTTCTGCGAGGCGCCGCCGTCGGCCGGGGTCCCGTCATCGGCGCCCGCGCCGGCGGCCTCGTCGGCCTTCTGCTTGGCCACGGCGAATCCGCCGGTGGCCTGGCTCTGGGACGCCTTCACCTTGGCGTCCAGCAGCCCGTTGCGCACCTGCCCGATGACGACGAAGCCCAGCAGCAGGACGACGCCCAGCGACATCAGCAGGGTCGTGACGACGACCTTGAGCTGGATGTTGCGCCGCCACAGCCGCATGACGGGCAGCAGCGGCCGGCGCACCCAGCGCAGGAGCAGCCTCAGGACGGGGCTGCCCTGCACCCCGCCCTGCAACAGCCCCCCTTCGAGGAGGCGTGCGAAGCGCGAACGCGGCGTCCTACGGCCGACAGGCCGCTCCGGACGGGCCCCGGAACGACCGGGGGCCGAAGCGGCACTGTCTCCGGACATGTCAGCTCGGTCCTGCCTTGTATCCGACGCCACGGACGGTCACCACGATCTCCGGCCGCTCAGGGTCCTTCTCGACCTTGGAGCGCAGCCGCTGGACGTGCACGTTCACCAGGCGGGTGTCGGCGGCGTGCCGGTAGCCCCACACCTGCTCGAGGAGCACCTCGCGGGTGAACACCTGCCAGGGCTTGCGCGCCAGCGCGACCAGCAGGTCGAACTCCAGCGGCGTCAGCGCGATCGACTGACCTTCCCGCTTCACGGAGTGACCGGCCACGTCGATGACGAGGTCGCCTATGGCGAGCTGTTCGGGCGTCGGCTCCTCGGACCTCCGCAGCCGCGCCCGGATCCGGGCTACCAGCTCCTTCGGCTTGAACGGCTTCACGATGTAGTCGTCGGCGCCGGACTCCAGACCGACGACGATGTCGACGGTGTCGCTCTTCGCCGTGAGCATCACGATCGGCACGCCGGATTCCGCCCTGATCAGGCGGCACACCTCGATGCCGTCCCGGCCGGGCAGCATCAGGTCCAGCAGCACCAGGTCGGGTTTCGCCTCACGGAAAGCGGCCAGCGCCTTGTCACCGTCGGCTACGAAAGACGGCTCAAAACCTTCACCACGCAGCACAATGCCGAGCATCTCGGCCAGTGCGGTGTCGTCGTCGACGACAAGGACTCGTCCCTTCATAAACGACATCATCCCATTCTCATAACGGTGAAGGCGGCGCAGGTGAGAAGGCTCACCGGCCAGTGACGATAGTCGTACGGGGCGGTCACTGTCTGCCCGGGTCCGCCGACGTCGATGTCAGCACCGATGTCAGGCGGTCCAGACACACGACTCGGCGCACAGACGTCGTGACTCAGCGGAAGCCCACCCGGTCGTTCGCGTGACGACGCGGCGCTGAGGTGCCGGGGTGGGCCGGGTGAAGGATGCCCCAGGTTCCCGAGAGGGCTGGGCTGGTGGCATCGGCCGGACAGGAAGCTCCCACGCGCGCACCGCCCGGAACGCTCCTACGGTTGAACGAGGACGTGGCGCCCGCGGATACCGTTTCCGTCCGCCTCCGCCGCGCACACCATCTCGGCGTCGTCGGCGCCTTAAGGAGGCCATTCGGCATGTCCACAGCATCCGACACCCCGGTCCTGGACACCCTCGCCGCCATGACCATCGACTCTCTCGAGCGATGCGGTCTGCCGCCGGACACGCTCATCCTGACCCGCATCGCCGCGCTCGCGGCCTCGGACGCGCCCCCCGTCTCCTACCTCGCCCACGTCGACCCCGCGCTCAGGGCCAATCTGACCGCCGCTCAGGTACAGGACGTCCTGGTCGCCATCGCCCCCATCGTGGGCACGGCCCGCGTGATGACGGCAGCGGGCAACCTCGCCGCGGCGCTCGGCATCGCCATCGCGGTGGCCGACGCGGAGATCGAGGCCGAGATCGAGGCCGGAAGCTGAAGGGAACAACCCCCAACGCTCATTGTGCGCCCGGCGATTCGCCGCTCCGTCCCTCGACTGCTGGGGCGTCCTGGTGGGTTCTGCCCTGCTCGACGGCCGACACCAGCAGCCGGGCCGCGACACCGACCAGCAGCAGATTCATCGTCATCTGCCCCGTTGCCAGCAGCCGGGCCGGTTCGCTGCGCGGGCTGATGTCGCCGAAACCGACAGTGCTGAACACGGGCACGGTGAAGTACAACGCGTCGGATCTCGACAGCGGCTCGCTGAAGCTGTCCGACGCGCTGTGATCCATCAGGAAGTACGTCGTCGCGAACAGGAGCAGATAGAGCGGAAGCGTCGTCCCCAGGGTTTCCATGGCCCGCAGTTCGGGCCGCTGGGACAGCGAGATCTTCCGGATCTGCCGGGACAGGAGCAGTGCCACGGCGACGATGCCGCCGACAAGCCCGAGGACCGTGCTGGTGGTGAAGGCCGAATCGAGCGGCAACAGGTAGTAGACGGCGACGAGGAACGCGGCGCTGAGCAGCGAACGCACGACGGCGCGCCTCGACTCCCGGCGGCTCCTACGCGGTGTTCTGTCCATGCTTCCCCCGATGCACCCGATCCCGTAGCCACGCTGCCGCGCCGGCTCCTGGTCCAACTTCCCCGCCGCCCCGGGCACCGGACGGCAGGCGCACCCTGGCGCACCGTGTGGTCACCGGGATGGCGGGCCATCACACCGCGGGGCCGCCGAAACCGGAGGAGTACGCGATGGCCGCTTCTGGCTCCCGCCGTGAGACGACGTCACCGAGTGGCTGGGACTCCCGCCTGTACTGGCAGTGGATCGCGTACAACACGATCGCCTTCGTCATCGTCCTGTCCGCTGGCTTCCTGCTGGCACTGCTGGGGGACGACGCCCTCCACCTGGAAGTCTCCAGCCACCACGTGGCGATCGCGCTCTTGATCGCCACCCTGGGGGCCGCGCTGTTCGGAGGTGTCCTGGGAGCTCTGCAATGGCTGGTCGTCCGACAGCGGGTGCCCCTCCCCCGCAAGGTGTGGATCACCGCCAACATCGGCCCGGCACTGCTGGCCTGGCTCCTGGTCATCATGCCTGCGGTGATCAGCGCCCAGGACACCGACAACGACATGTCGACGGCCTATCTCCTCGCCGCCAGCCAGAGCCTGGCCCTCGGCCCCCTGCTCGGCCTGTCCCAGTCCCTCGTCCTGCGCGAGGCGACGACCCGCTGGGCCTGGTGGATCGGCGCGAACCTGGCCTCGTGGCTCATCGTGGACGCCGTCATCTACCTGCTGTCACGGCTGACCGACGACCTCGACGTCCTCACCGGTGACGGATCGCTCGCCGAGATCTACCTGACCTTGATCGCCACGACACCACTGACCGGCCGAGCCCTGCTCTGGGTCCTCGCCCCCTCCGCCCTCACCGCTCCGCAACGTTCCCCGGCACCGTGACACGTGCAGCTGCCAGGCCGGGAGCATCCCCTTCTCAGCACGGTGAAGAACACGCAGGCGAGCAGGGTCACCTGCCAGTGACGACGGTCGTACGGGGCGGTCCCTGTCCACCCCCGACCTCCGCAGCCGGTGTGGGCTGTGGTCCCAGCGGGAAATCTCGGTGCGGTCGGCGCCGTCCAGTGGTGGGATGCGCCGCATGAGCGACCCGTTGCGCGACCGCATCGAGCGGTACTACGCCACCGTGCCCCTTCTGTTCGCCGGCGCCGAGGACTTCGGCCCCCTGCGCCTGTTCGTACGGAAGGAACCCGGTGCCCCGTACTACGGCGGCCCCAGCCACGCCCGGCCCACCGGCGCGGCCCCCGTGGGCGCCGCCGACATCGCCCGGGTGCGTGCCCGCCAGCGTGAGCTCGGTGTGCCGGAGGCGTTCGAATGGCTGGCCGAGTCGGCGCCCGCGCTGCGTGCCCGGCTGGAGGCCGCCGGCCTTGTGGTGCTGCGACGCCCGCTGATGGTGCTGCCGCCCCACCACCCGCTGCCCCCGCAGCCCCTGCCGGACGGCGTGACACTGCGCGCGCTGACCGCGGACGACCCCGCCCTGCCCGCGGCGCTCGCCGTCCCGCCCCTGGCCTTCGCCAAGGAGCCCCTCGCCAAGGAGCCCCTCACCGGGGAGCCCGGCGCCGCGGCGGGCCCGGCGGACCGCGCGGAGCTGTCGAGGCGGTCCGAGGCGCTGACCGGGGACGGCACGCCGGCCGCGGTCCGCTCCACGATCCGCGCCGGACACAAGACCCTCGTCGCCGCCCTCGCCCCGGACGGCACGCCCCTGGCCACCGGCCACTACCACCCGGCGAACGCCACCACGGAGATCGGCGGCGTCGGCACCCTTCCCTCCGCCCGCCGCCAGGGACTGGCCGCCGCCGTGACAGCGGCCCTGGTCGCCCACGCCCGCGCCCACGGCGTCGAGACGATCTTCCTCGCCTACGCGGAGGAGACCGTCGCCCGCATCTACGCCCGCCTCGGCTTCCGCCCCGCAGGCACGACCCTCCTGATCGCCGACCAGCCCGCACGCTCGTAGGCCCGAGCCCGGCTCACACGGCCGGCCGACGGCTGGTCGGCGGGCGGCCGCCGGGCGGTCGCCGGGCGATCGGCGGGTGATCGGCGGGTGATCGGCGGGTGATCGGCGGGTGATTCGAAGGGCGGTCAGAGTGCCGCCCCCGCACCTCCCTGGCGCGCCCTGCCACACAGCTCGGCGAGCGCATCGGCCGTCACCGGCGACACCGCGCCTTCCTCCGTGACGATCGCCGTCACCAGCTCGGGCGGCGTCACGTCGAACGCGGGGTTGTACGCCTGGGTCCCCAGCGGCGCCACCGGAATCCCGCCGCCCGCTCCCGTCACCGGCGCCTGGGCCACCATGGCCTCCGTCACCTCGAACCCGGGTCGCTGCTCCACCTCGATGGACGCCCCGTCCGGCGTCTCCAGGTCCACCGTCGTCACCGGCGCCACCACGATGAACGGCACATGGTGGTACCGCGCCAGCACCGCGAGCGGATAGCTCCCCACCTTGTTCGCCACCGACCCGTCGGCCGCGATGCGATCCGCCCCGATCAGCACCGCGTCCACCTCCCCCGCCGCGAAGAGCGAACCCGCCGCGTTGTCCGTCAGCAGGGTGTACGCCATGCCGTTGCGGGCCGCTTCGTACGCCGTGAGGCGGGCGCCCTGGAGCAGCGGACGCGTCTCGTCCACCCACAACCGGCGAAGCCGACCCACCCGGTGCGCCGCGAGCGCCACCGCGAACGCCGTCCCCTCCCCGCCCGACACCAGCGCACCGGTGTTGCAGTGGGTGAGGACCCGGTGCCCGCCGCCCGGCAGCAGCTCGTCGAGGAGCGCCAGCCCGTGCCCGGCCATCCGGACACTGGCCTCGGCGTCCTCACGGTGCAGCTGCCGCGCGGCCGCCAGCGCGGCCCGCGCGCCCTGCGCCGGGTCGCCGCCCCCGGCGAGCTCCCCGCGGTACGCGGCCCGGGCCCGGCACACACCGACGGACAGGTTCACCGCGGTGGGGCGGGCGCCCGCGAGCGCGTTCGCGGCCTCGTCCACGTCGAAGCCACGGGCGGCGGCGAGCGCGACACCGTACGCCCCGGCGATCCCGAGCAGCGGCGCCCCGCGCACGGCCAGCGAACGGATCGCCTCGACCAGCGCGGACGCGTCCGTACACACCAGTTCGACTTCCTCGGCCGGCAGTCTCGTCTGGTCGAGAAGGACCAGCACGGGACCTTCCGGTAGCTCCTCCCAACGGATCGCAGGTATCTCGGCCGGCCGCTTGTCCTCGCCGGATTGCGCGTACTGATCAGCCATGCGGTCAGTCTGCCCCCGATCCGGCGGACAATTGAAGGTGTGCAGCCCCTACCGCGGCCGGTCACCCGATCAACGCCCCATGGCACGATGGCTCCCAACCTGCCGCCGCGCCCGCGGACGGGCACCGTGAAGGAGCGACGATGAAAGACACTCCGGGCTGGGCCTCGCCCGGATCCGCCCCGTCCGACGGACAGGAGCCCGGCGCGTCCCACCCCGCCGAGCCCACGGACCGCCCCGCCGGCGCCCAGCCCGCGGACCAGCCGGGCACGAACCCGCAGAGCCCCGGCACGAAGTGGTCCAAGGAACAGCCCCCGCCCGGCCCCGGCCAGTGGTCCGCGCCCGCAGGCCCCCAGGACCCGGGCCGCAACGCGGGCCAGACCCCGCCGCCCCCACCGCCTCCGCCGCCCGGCCCCGGCTGGGGCGCCCACCCGCCCGCCGGACCCGGCGGCGGATACCCCCGCGGCCCCGCAGGCCCCGGACAAGGCGGCTACGGCGCTCCCGGCTGGGGCGCGGGCTGGGGCGGCCCCCCGCCCGCGGCGAAGCCCGGCGTGATCCCGCTGCGCCCGCTCGCCGTGGGCGAGATCCTCGACGGCGCCGTCGCCACGATGCGCACCTACTGGCGCACGGTCCTGGGCATCTCGCTGACCGTCGCCGTCATCACCCAGATCTTCGTCGTCCTGCTGCAGGGCCTCGTCCTGGACGCCACCACGGACACGACCGCGTTCGGCGACCCGAGCGCCACCGCCGACGAGCAGCTCAACGCCATGGGCGACGCCATGCGCGCCTCCGGCCCCGTCCTCCTCATCACCCTCATCGGCACCATCACGGCGACCGCCCTGCTCACCGCCGTCACCAGCCGGGCGGTGCTCGGCAAACCGGTCGCCCTCGGCGAGGCCTGGCACGACGCCCGCCCCCAGGTGCTCAAGCTGTTCGGCCTGATCTTCCTGCTGATGCTCATCGCCGCCGCCACCGTCCTCGTGTGCCTGCTGCCCGGCATCCTCGTGAGCGCCGCCGGAAACTCCGACGCGGGAGCCGCGCTCAAGGCCTTCGGCATCCTCGGCTCGATCGTCCTGGTGCTGTGGCTGCTGATCCGCCTCTCCCTCGCCTCGCCCGCGCTGATGCTGGAGAAGCAGAGCATCAAGAAGGCGCTCGGCCGTTCCGTGAAGCTCACCCGCGGCTCCTGGTGGCGTGTGTTCGGCATCCAGTTGCTCGCCCTGATCATCGCGAACATCGTCGCGATGATCGTCGTCGTCCCCTTCGCGCTCCTCGGTGCCGCCCTGAGCGACGGCGGCGTCAGCGGGATGGTCGACGCGAGCAGCGACTACGGCTGGACCTACCTGATCGTCAGCGGCATCGGTTCGGTCATCGGCTCCATGATCACCTTCCCGATCTCGGCGGGAGTCACCGTGCTCCTCTACGTCGACCAGCGCATCCGCCGCGAGGCCCTCGACCTCGACCTGGCCCGCGCCGCGGGCCTCCAGGGCTACGGCGCCTCCGCTCCCGGCACGACCACGGGGAGTTGATGCGGTGAGCCTGGCGGGGGGAGTCCTCACCGCGGTACCGCTCCCGGGCGCCCTGCCCCTACGGGCACCGCTGCCCGGCTTCACCGACGCGGCCCCGGCGGCCCTGCCCCGCGCCGCCGAAAGGGCCGTGGCAGCGCTGCTCCGAGCGGGCGACGCGGCCGCGCTGTCCCTGGCGGCCCGCTCGGACGACGAACCGCCGCTCACCGTCCCGCGCGACCCCGCGCGCGAGGCGGCCCGCCGTGAACTCTCCAAGGACCTGTACCACCAGAACGACCCCAGCCTGTTCCAGCGCGCCCTGGACACCCTCTGGGACTGGATCGGCGACCTGTTCGACACCGCCTCGACCGCCACCCCCGGCGGCACACTCGGCCTGGTGGTCGTCATCCTGGCCCTGGCAGCCGTCGTGGGCGCCCTGTGGTGGCGCCTGGGCTCCCCGCGCCGCCGGCCCACCTCCGCCTCCGCACTCTTCGACGACCGTCCCCGCAGCGCCGCCGAACACCGCGCGGCCGCCGAGGCACACGCCGCCCAGGGCCACTGGAACCAGGCCGTCCAGGAACGCATGCGCGCCATCGTCCGCTCCCTGGAGGAACGCGCCCTCCTCGACACCCGCCCCGGCCGCACGGCCGACGAGGCCGCCGCCGACGCCGGCCGCACCCTGCCCGCCCACACCGACCGACTCCGCGCCGCCGCCCGCGACTTCGACGACGTGACGTACGGCGGCCGCCGCGCCACCCAGCAGTCGTACGGACGCATGGCCGAACTCGACCTCGACCTGGAGCGCACCAAGCCCCGACTGACGGCTAGCAGCAGCCACACCGCGGCCCATCCCGCCCACCGGGGAGCCGCCCCATGACGACCGAGGCCACGCTCCCGTCCACCTCGGCCTCGCCCACCGCCCTGCGGCTGTGGACCCGCGCGCGAGGCGTCACTCTCGCGCTCGTACTGCTCCTGGCGGGCGCCGTCACGCTCGCCGCCCTCCAGTCCGACGCCCGCCACGGCGCCCTCGACCCGCGCTCCGCCGACCCCTACGGCAGCCGCGCGGTAGCCGAACTCCTCGCCCACCGCGGCGTGTCCACCCGCGTGGTCACCACCCTGGCCGAGGCCCGCGCCGCGGCACGCCCGGACACCACTCTCCTGGTCGCCGCCCCGGACCTCCTGGCGGAACGTCAGCAACGGGACCTGCACGCGTCGATCGCCGGCTCGGGCGGCCGGACCGTCCTCGTCGCCCCCAGCGGCTGGTCCGTGGGAACCCTCGCCCCCGGCGTGACCGCGGACCCCGCCAACAGCCGCGGCTCCGCGCTCTCCCCCGACTGCGCGCTGCCCGCCGCGCGCCGTGCCGGCACCGCGGAGACCGGCGGCATCCGCTACACCACCCGCCACCTCGACGCCGACGAGTGCTACCCCAGCGAGCGCCTGGCCACCCTGCTCCGCATCCCGGACACCTCCGGCGACGGCGACACCGTGGTCCTCGGCGCGCCCGACATCCTCCACAACAACCGTCTCGACGAACAGGGCAACGCCTCGCTCGCCCTCCAACTCCTCGGCTCCCGCAGCCATCTGGTCTGGTACCTCCCCTCGCTCTCCGACACCGCCGCCACCGACCCGGACGACGAGAAAAGCTTCTTCGACCTGCTCCCCTCCGGCTGGCTCTGGGGCACACTTCAGCTGTTCGTCGCCGCAGCCCTCGCCGCTCTCTGGCGGGCACGCCGACTCGGCCCCCTCGTGCCCGAAAGGCTCCCCGTGGCGATCCGCGCCTCCGAAACCGTCGAAGGCCGCGCCCGCCTCTACCGCAAAGCCGACGCCCGCGACCGCGCGGCCGCCGCTCTTCGCTCCACCACCCGCATCCGCCTCGCCCCTCTCCTGGGCGTCCCCGTCACCCAGGCGCACACGCCCGAGGCACTCGTCCCCGCCCTGTCCGCCCAACTCCACGGCGACGGACAGTCCCTGCACTCCCTCCTCTTCGGCCCCCCGCCAGGCGACGACGCGGCCCTGATCGCGCTCGCCGACCAACTCGACGCCCTCGAAAGAGAGGTACGCCGTCCATGATGGACCCGACCACTGACATCGCCGGGAACACCGGGGATCCGGGCCGCGCCCGCGCCTCCCTGGAGGCCCTGCGCGCCGAGATCTCCAAGGCCGTGGTCGGCCAGGACCCCGCCGTGACCGGCCTCGTCGTCGCCCTCCTCTGCCGCGGACACGTTCTCCTCGAAGGAGTCCCCGGAGTGGCCAAGACGTTGCTCGTCCGCGCCCTCGCCTCCGCACTCGAACTCGACACCAAGCGCGTCCAGTTCACCCCCGACCTCATGCCCGGCGACATCACCGGCTCCCTCGTCTACGACACCCGCTCCGCCGAGTTCTCCTTCCAGCCCGGCCCGGTCTTCACCAACCTCCTCCTCGCCGACGAGATCAACCGCACCCCGCCGAAAACCCAGTCGTCCCTCCTCGAAGCGATGGAGGAACGCCAGGTCACCGTCGACGGCACCCCGCGTCCGCTCCCCGACCCGTTCCTGGTCGCCGCGACCCAGAACCCCGTCGAGTACGAGGGCACCTACCCCCTCCCCGAAGCCCAGCTGGACCGCTTCCTCCTCAAGCTGACGATCCCGCTCCCCTCCCGCCAGGAGGAGATCGACGTCCTCACCCGCCATGCCGAGGGCTTCAACCCGCGCGACCTGCACGCTGCCGGCATACGCCCCGTCGCAGGACCGGCCGACCTCGAAGCGGCCCGCGCCGCCGTGGCCAAGACGACGATCTCCCCGGCGATCACGGCCTACGTCGTCGACATCTGCCGCGCCACCCGCGAGTCCCCGTCCCTCACCCTGGGCGTCTCCCCCCGAGGCGCGACCGCCCTCCTCGCCACCGCACGCGCCTGGGCCTGGCTCACCGGCCGCGACTACGTCATCCCCGACGACGTCAAAGCCCTCGCACTCCCCACCCTCCGCCACCGCGTGCAGCTCCGCCCGGAAGCCGAGATGGAAGGCGTGACGGCCGACTCCGTCATCAACGCGATCCTCACCCACGTCCCCGTACCCCGCTGATGGCGCTCACCGGACGCACCGCGCTCCTCGCGGCCCTGGGCTCCCTCCCCGTCGGCATCTGGGACGCCGGCTGGACGGGCATCCTCGCCGTCAACGCCCCCCTGGCCGTGGCCTGCGCCTGCGACTTCGCCCTGGCCGCCCCGGTACGCCGACTGGGCCTCACCCGTTCCGGCGACACCTCCGCCCGCCTCGGCGACCCGGCGGACATCACCCTCACCCTCACCAACCCGTCCCGCCGCCCTCTGCGCGCCCACCTCCGCGACGCCTGGCCCCCCAGCAGCTGGCAACGAGGAACGGAGACAGAGGCATCCCGGCACCACCTGACGGTCCCGCCCGGCGAACGCCGCCGCATCACCACCCGCCTACGCCCCACCCGCCGCGGCGACCACCAGACCGACCGCGTCACGATCCGCTCCTTCGGCCCCCTCGGCCTCTTCTCCCGCCAAGGCACCCACAAGGTCCCCTGGACCGTGCGCGTCCTCCCCCCGTTCACCAGCCGCAAGCACCTCCCGTCGAAACTGGCCCGCCTACGCGAACTGGACGGCCGCACCAGCGTCCTCACCCGAGGCGAGGGAACGGAGTTCGACAGCCTGCGCGAATACGTTCCCGGCGACGACACCCGCTCCATCGACTGGCGCGCCACGGCCCGCCACGCATCGGTCGCGGTCCGCACCTGGCGCCCCGAACGCGACCGCCACATCCTCCTCGTCCTCGACACCGGCCGCACCTCCGCCGGACGCGTCGGCGACGCCCCCCGCCTCGACTCCTCCATGGACGCGGCGCTCCTCCTCGCCGCGCTGGCCTCCCGCGCCGGCGACCGAGTCGACCTCCTCGCCTACGACCGTCGAGTACGCGCCCTCGTCCAGGGCCGAACAGCACGCGACGTTCTCCCGTCCCTGGTCAACGCCATGGCCACCCTCGAACCCGAACTGGTCGAGACGAACGCCCGTGGCCTCACCGCCACAGCCCTCCGCACGGCCCCCCGACGCTCCCTCATCGTCCTCATGACGACGCTGGACGCCGCCCCGGTCGAGGAAGGCCTCCTCCCCGTCCTGCCCCAGCTCACCCAGCGCCATAAGGTCCTGGTGGCATCGGTCGCCGACCCTCACATCGCCCATATGGCCACTTCCCGCGGCAACGCCGAGGCGGTCTACGAGGCGGCGGCAGCAGCCCAAGCCCAGGCAGAACGTCATCGCACAGCCGACCAACTCCGCCGGCACGGCGTCACCGTCGTCGACGCGACACCGGACCAACTGGCTCCCGCACTCGCAGACGCCTACCTGGCACTCAAGGCAGCGGGACGCCTATAAAACAAGCGACCTCTCTTGAGAGAGCCCATCGAAATAACCTTGCCCTAAACGCAGAAAACCCCCGCACCATAAGGTGCGGGGGTTTCCCGTAATATTTGTTCGGCGGTGTCCTACTCTCCCACAGGGTCCCCCCTGCAGTACCATCGGCGCTGTGAGGCTTAGCTTCCGGGTTCGGAATGTAACCGGGCGT
>NZ_JBHWUW010000021.1:0-137209 GCF_042737245.1 Streptomyces sp. NPDC060002 | reverse complement strand
TTCCTATCATGGGTAAGGCGGGCCGCCGGATGAAACCGGCGGCCCGCCTTTTCTGTTGACGACCTACCTCGTGGTTCTCAGCCGACGTCGGACGCGTCCAGGCGGTAGAGACCGCTGTAGTCGGACACGGCCGTGCCGTTCGCCTTGACCCAGGTCGAGATCTCGGAGTTCGAGGAACCCTGGCCGCTGTCGCTGACGACGATGTAGTGCAGCTTGCCCGCCTTCACGAGGCTCTTCAGCTTGGCCAGCGTCATCGCGTTGTCGCTGCCGGACCAGCCGCCCATCGAGATGACCGGTTCACCGGACTCCAGGATGATCGAGGAGGCCGTCTGGTCGGTGGCCACGGCCACCAGCCAGGTGGCGCCGTCCTGGTTCTTCTTCAGGTACGTGATCATCGCGGACGACACCTGGGTATCGCCGCCCATGCCCCCACCGGTGCGACCGCCGGCGGTGCCGGACTCCGCCGTGCCGGCCTCGGTCGTACCCGCTTCGGTCGAGCCGGACCCCGCCGTGCTGGAGTCCGCCGTGCCGGATTCGGTCGTGCCCGACTCCGTCGAGCCGCCGTTGTCCGTCGAGCCGCCGCTGTTCGACGGCGGCTGACCCATGTCCTGGCCGTCGCCCGAACCGCTCGGCGCCGCACCGGAGTCGGTTCCCGTTCCGTCGCCGGCGCCGCTGGGCCGTTGGCCGCCGCCACCGCCCATGCCTCCCATGCCGCCGCTGCTCGGCCCGGCCGTCGGATTGGTGCCGTTGGTGCTGGAGGTCGCCGCCGAGGCCGAGTACGCGGCCGGACCGGCGAGCAGCGCCACGACCGCCGCCAGGGCCGCGACGCCCATCAGCCGCTGCCGCTTCGTGAACCGGCCGACCAGCAGCCCGATCACCGAGGCCGCCCCCGCCACACCGGCCATGACCTCGGCGACCGTGTACAGCGTTCCGGAGCCGGAGGCCCGCTGGAGCAGGACGACCGCCCACACCGAGCTCGCCGCCACCGCCGACGGCAGCACCCACCCCCACTTCGCCGCGGAGCCGTTTCGGAAAGCGTTGTGGAGCATGACACCGCCCGCGCCGACCAGGGCCGCGATTCCGGGCGCCATGGCGGTGACGTAGTACGGGTGGAAGGTGCCCTCGGCGAGCGCGAAGGTCAGGTAGTGCAGGACGAACCAGCCGCCCCACAGCATCAGCGCGGCACGCCTGGCGTCCGTACGGGGCGCCCGGCCGCGCAGGACGAGACCTGCCACCAGCGCGATCGCCGCGAAGGGGATCAGCCACGAGATCTGGCCGCCCATGGTGTCGTTGAACATCCGGTACAGGCCCGCCTCGCCGCCGAAGCTGGCGCCGTTGCCCTGCGAACCCACCGACGAACTCGCCCCGAAGATACGGCCGAAACCGTTGTAGCCGATGACGAGGTCCCAGACCGTGTTGTCCGTCGAGCCGCCGATGTACGGGCGGGACGAGGCCGGGATCAGATCGACGACCACCATCCACCAGGCGCTGGAGACGATCAGTGCGACCGTGCCGACGGCAAGGTTGCGTATGCGCTTGCCCAGCGATGCGTTCGCTGCCCACAGGTACACCAGGAAGAACGCGGGCAGGACGACGTATGCCTGCATCATCTTCGTGTTGAACGCGAAACCGATTGCGACACCGGACCAGACCAGCGGCATCAGCCGGCCGGTGCGCACGGACTTCAGCAGTGCGGCCGCGCCCAGCAGCATCAGGAAGACGAGGATCGGGTCCGGGTTGGTGTCCCGGGTGATGGCGACCGTGATCGGGGTGAGGGTCAGCGCCAGCGCGGAGACGGTCGCCGCCACCGCGCCGAAGTCCCGCTTGACCAGCCGGTACAGAAGCGCGACGGAACCGGTTCCCACGGCGACCATCGGAAGCATCAACTGCCAGGTGCCGTACCCGAAGGCGCGGGCGGACAGGCCCATCACCCACAGGGCGAACGGTGGCTTGTCGACCGTGATGAAGCTGCCGGCGTCCAGGGCGCCGAAGAAGAACGCCTTCCAGCTCTTGGTGCCGCTGTAGACGGCCGCGTCGTAGAAGGTGTTGCCGGTGATCGAGGAGAGGTTCCAGGCGTAGAGGGCCGTGGCCAGGACGAGGATCGCCCAGAGGGCCGGGCGGGCCCAGCGCGGGTCCTCGGGGGCACCGGTGAACAGACGCCGGACGCGGGAGGTGAGTCCGCCGGCACCGGGCGGGGCCGCCCGGTGCCGGGTTCCGTCCTGCCGGACGGGGGCGGGCGGCGGGGCGAGAGTCGTCATGACGCGTACTCCAGGTGGGTGTTCGCCCCGGTGGGCAGGACGGCGGCGGGGGTGGTCGTGCGCGCCGCCGGCACCTGGGGGGTGCTCGTGCGGCGGGGTACGGCGGGGACGAGGGTGCGGCCGGTGAGGGCGGAGCGGAGCATCCGGCCCATGCCCTTGAGGCCGTCGACGGTCGTGCGGACGATGTCGGCCCGGCTGTCGGGGTCGTCCGTCCAGTCGACGGGCACCTCGTGGACGCGGAGCCCGTTGCGCTGGGCCAGGACCAGCAGTTCGGTGTCGAAGAACCAGGCGGTGTCCTCGATGTGCGGGGCGAGCGCGCGGAAGACGTCGGTGCGGACGGCCTTGAAGGCGCACTGCGCGTCCGAGACGGGGGTTCCCCCGCTCGAACGAAGCCGAGAGTGGTGGAGGGCGCCGAGGCCGGCCTTGAGCAGGAGGTTGTAAGAGCGGGAGACGAACTCCCGCCTGGCGCCCCGGACCACGGTCGCCCGGCGGTGCAGCCGGCTGCCGACGGCGAGGTCGCTGTGCCCGGACAGCAGGGGGGCGACCAGGGGGAGGAACGCCTCCAGGCCAGTTGACAGGTCCACGTCCAGGTAAGCGACGACATCTGCGCTGGAGCGGTTCCACACGTGTTTCAGGGCGTGGCCCCGGCCACTCTCCTCCAGGCGCAGGGCATGCACGTGCGGGAGACGGAGCGTCAGGTCGGTCGCCGCGGACCAGGTGGCGTCCGTACTGGCGCTGTCCGCGATCGTTATGCGGAACGGGAACGGGAAGGACTCTTCGAGGTATGCGTGGAGACGGCCGATGCTGTCGGCGAGGACGTGTGCCTCGTTGTACACCGGCACCACGATCTCGACCGACCGCTGCCGGACGCCTCCCGCGTTCGTTTCGTTCATGGCCATGACGATCGGGGCCATGTCTGGGGGATCCCTGAGCCGGTCCTGAGGGAAGAGTGAGAATCAGCGGACTCACAGGTCGCGCACAGAGGAAACCCCTTTCACCCAGGGGCGGGTGGCGTGACCCACTGAGGGCATGAGCCTGACGGGCGAGGTCTTCCTGGTGGGGGACGACGGGGACCTCGACATCCTGGCCGGGGAACGGGACGGTCGGCCCGACGGCATGGACCTGGCCGGGCCGGAGTCGTGGCGCACAACGGTCTGGGGATCGCGGTCCGTCCGCCGGATCGGCGCCCGGTTCCTGCCGGCCCTGGTGAGCGTGCGCAACGGTGATCTCGTCGCTCCGGAAGAGATCCCCGCCTTCCTGGCGGAAATCGCTCTAGTACGCGCTTACTCGGAGCGGCTCGCCGTCGAGACCTGTCCGCCCGACCGGACGGTCGAGAGTCACCGTCACCACATCTCCGGCCGCCTGGACGGCATCGAGGCGAGCGCGCGGTACGCGCAGGGGGTCGGCGGCGGACTGCTGATCTGGTAAGCGGTCTAGACTCTCCCCGCAACGGCCCGAACTCGTATCGAGAGCGGGCAGAAATGGCCAGACCCGAAGGGTATTCGGCGCTTTGATACGGATAGATTCAGTCACCAAGCGATACCCGGACGGCACGGTGGCGGTCGACCGGCTCTCCCTCGACATACCGGACCGTTCGATCACCGTCCTCGTCGGCCCCTCGGGTTGCGGCAAGACGACCACTCTGCGGATGATCAACCGGATGGTCGAGCCCAGCGAGGGCACGATCCTCATCGACGGCGTCGACAGCCGTCAGCAGCCGGTCAACACCCTGCGCCGGTCCATGGGTTACGTCATCCAGAACGCCGGACTCTTCCAGCACCGGACGATCGTCGACAACATCGCCACCGTGCCCCGGATGCTCGGCTGGGGCAAGGACAAGGCCCGTGCGCGGGCGCGGGAGCTGATGGAACGGGTGGGGCTCGACGCCTCGTTCGCCAAGCGTTACCCCTACCAGCTCTCCGGCGGCCAGCAGCAGCGCGTCGGTGTGGCCCGCGCGCTCGCCGCCGATCCGCCGGTGCTGCTGATGGATGAGCCGTTCTCCGCCGTCGACCCCGTCGTCCGCAAGGGTCTTCAGGACGAACTGCTGCGTATCCAGGCCGAGTTGGGCAAAACCATCGTCTTCGTCACGCATGACATCGACGAGGCCGTCAAGCTCGGCACGATGGTCGCGGTGCTGCGCACCGGCGGCCGGCTCGCCCAGTTCGCGCCGCCGGCCGATCTGCTGTCCGACCCCGCCGACGCGTTCGTCGAGGACTTCCTCGGCGCCGACCGGGGCATCCGGCGCCTGTCCTTCTTCTCCTCCGCCGGCCTGGAGCTGCTCACCACCCCGATAGTCGCGATCGACTCCACGGCCGAGCAGATCGCCGCACGCGGCGCGAGCCACGCCCCCTTCCTCCTGGTCACCGGCCTGGACGGCCGTCCGCTCGGCTGGAGCGAGCCCGGCGCGCTGACCGCCGGACGGGTCGACGCCGACCGACTGCTGCCGTACGGACGGCCGTTCGTCGCCGGGCGGGACTCGCTGCGCGCCGCCCTCGACTGCGCGGTCCTGTCGCCCACCGGCTGGGCGGTCGCCGTGGACGCCGAGGGCCGGGCCGCCGGAGTCGTCTCCCAGTCGGCCATCGGCGAGGCCATCCGCGGCGCCCACGCGGCAGGCCGTGAGGAGAGGCCGGCGCCCGAGGAGACCGCCCAGAAGGTCATCCGGTGAACCGCTTCTTCGACATCCCCAGCGACCTCCAGCACGACTGGTTCGGCCTCATCGGGCTCCATCTGCGCGAGGCCCTGCTGCCGGTGCTGGGCGGGCTGCTGCTCGCGCTACCGCTGGCCCGGTTGTGCGTGCGGCTGCGCTGGCTGTACCCGCCTGTGCTGTGGGTGACGACCGTGCTGTACGCCATCCCGTCCCTGGCCTTCTTCGTCGTCCTCATCGACTACACGGGGCAGACCGAGCTGACGGTGATGATCCCGCTCACCGTCTACAGCCTGGTCGTGCTCGTGCCGGCGATCGTCGACGGCGTCCGCTCGGTCCCGCAGGAGA
Source organism: Streptomyces sp. NPDC060002 (assembly GCF_042737245.1). Taxonomy (NCBI): domain Bacteria; kingdom Bacillati; phylum Actinomycetota; class Actinomycetes; order Kitasatosporales; family Streptomycetaceae; genus Streptomyces; species Streptomyces sp. NPDC060002. The sequence goes on along the minus strand of NZ_JBHWUW010000021.1, from coordinate 131,959 downwards.
CCCTCGCCGCCGCGACCGCCATGGGCTTCGGGCCCGTACGCCGTTACGTCCAGGTCCAGTTGCCGATCGCGGTGCCCGCCATCATCGCCGGCCTCCGGGTGGCCACCGTGTCCAGCATCAGCCTCGTCAGCGTCGGCATGCTGATCGGAAACCAGGGCGCGCTCGGCAACCTGCTGCACGACGCGCAGATCTACAACCGGCCGGAACTCGCCTGGAACTCCGTGATCACCAGTGCCGCTCTGGCGGTGCTCGCGGACGCCCTGCTGGTCGTCGTACGCATTCTGCTCACCCCGTGGATGCCGAGCGGCGCGCGCGGCGGTAAGACCAAGCCCGCCGGGGTCCGGCCCGATCCGGCCGTGCCCGCCCTGGAGGACGCAGCCCGGTGAACGTCATCAATTTCGTAAACGCCTTCTTCAGCGACAGCGCGCACTGGCACGGTTACGACGGAATTCCCACCCGCGTGTGGGAACACGTCCAGTACTCCCTGGAAGCGCTTGCCATCGCCGCCGCCATCGGACTGCCGATCGGCCTGGTGACCGGTCACTACGGACGGGGCGGAAACGTCCTTTCCCTGGTCGCCACCGCCGGCCGGGCGCTGCCCACCTTCGGCCTGCTGGTGGTGACGACCATCGCCCTCGGGTTCGGCATGCTGCCCGTGATGATCCCGCTGGTCGTCCTCGCCGTCCCGCCGATCCTGGTCACCACCTACGAGGCGGTGCGCTCCGTCGATCCGTCCCCCGTGGACGCCGCGCGGGGCATGGGCATGGGCGAGACCGGCGTCCTGCTGCGCGTCGAACTGCCCGTCGCGCTCCCGCTGATCTTCGGCGGTCTGCGTTCGGCGGCCATCCAGATCGTCTCCACGGCCACCATCGCCGCGTACGTCAGCCTCGGCGGCCTCGGCCGCTACATCGTCGACGGTCTCTACCAGCACGACTACGAGAAGGTGGTGGGCGGCGCCACCCTCGTCGCCGGCATGGCACTCGCGACGCTCGCGGTGTTCTGGGCGGCGGCGAAGGTGACGGTCTCACCGGGGGTGCGCCGGAGCAACTAGGACCGGTCCTGGCCGCCGGGCGAAGGCCGTACGGCGATCGCGTCGACCTCGAACAGCATGCCCGGCAGGGCGAGCGAGGCGACCCCGCTCAGGGTCTGCGCAGGCAGCCGCTCACCGAAGCGGGAATGCAGGGCCTTGCCCAGGATCTCGAGCCTGCCGATGTCGTGGTCGACGATGAACGTGCCCAACCGCACGACATGGCGTAGCCCGAGGCCCACTCCGGCCAGCGCCGCCTCAAGACGGTCGAAGGCCAGCTCCACCTGAGCGGCGAAGTCGCCGGGCACCGGGGCGCCCGACGCGTCCGAGGCGTACTGACCCGCGAGGAAGACCGGTTCGCCGGGCGACGACACGGCGTGGCTGTACCCGAGGGGCGTGGGGTCGTGCAGGGCGGGCGGGTTGGTGATCGTACGGTCGTCGTGGCTGAGGTCGTTGACGTGGCTCTCGCGGTGGCTCATGACGGAACAACTGCGGTGCGGGGGAAAGTCATTCCCCCGCACCGCAGTTTCGGCCCGGCTGCAGCCGCCTTTGCCGAATTCGACTTTCCGGCCGTTTCTGATCGTTTCTGACGGATTCCACGGTTCCGGCCGTCCAGTGCGCCGTCAGCCGCCCGAACGCGCCAGCGCCTGTTCCAGTACGACCAGCAGGGCGTCGCGTACCGAACCGCGCTCGCGGGCGTCGAACACGAGCAGCGGGATGCCTTCGGACACGTCGAGGGCCCAGCGGACCTCGTCCAGCGTGTGTGCGATCTGGCCGTCGAAAGCGTTTACGGCAACGGCGAACGGGATCTGCTTGTGCTCGAAGTAGTCGACCGCCGCGTAACAGTCGTCGAGGCGGCGGGTGTCCACGATGACGAGCCCGCCGACCGCGCCCTCCACGATGTCGTCCCACATGAACCCGAACCGCTCCTGCCCGGGCGTGCCGAACAGATACAGCTTGAGCGTCGGGTCGATGGTGATGCAGCCGAAGTCCATCGCTACCGTGGTGGTGGTCTTGCGCGGGGTGTGGCTGAGGTCGTCCACACCCGCCGCGACCTCGGTGATGGCCGCCTCGGTGGTCAGCGGCTCGATCTCGGAGATCGAGCCGACGGCGGTGGTCTTGCCCACGCCGAAGCCGCCCGCGATCACCAGTTTCACCGGCAGCGGCGGCCGTACGGCGGCCTGGCCGGCCGAGGTGCGGACCAGCGGTTCAGTCGGTGTCACGGAGTACCCCCCGGGAGTCGGGGATGGCCCGTAGGCCATCGATAACCCTGCGCAGAACGGATGCGTCGTGGGTGACGCCGGAGTCGGGCACGTGCACCGACAACTGCCCCGCCGTCCGGAGGTCCTCGGCGAGGACCCGCACCACGTTCAGGTGCAGCCTTAGCCTGGCCGCGATCTCCGCGATGGACTGCGGGACGCGGCAGGCGGCGACGATGTCGTGCTGTTCGAAGGAAAGCCGGCCGAGAGCGTCGAGCCCGCCGGTGGTGGCCACCAGCTGGGTCTCCACGGGTATCGTCCGGCCCGACGACGCCTCGCCCGCGCCGCCCGCCACCCGGCCGGCGGTGACCAGGAAGGGCCGGACGGCGGGTGCGGGACCGACGGGGGCGACGCCGTCCTCGCCGGCCTCGCGCGGTGTGCGGCCGTCCGCCATCGGTATTCGCTCTCTCTACGGTGGCACGCGCTCAGCGCGTACGCGTGGCGCCGACGCTGTTCTTCAGTTCCAGGACGAGCTGCGGGCTGAGCGCCGTGCCGGCCCGGTTGGCGAACACCGTCATCTCGTAGGCGATGTTGCCCAGCTTGGCCTCCTTGTCGGTGACGACGCCGAGCACGGCGCCGCTCCCGATCGCGGAGACCAGGACGTGGCCGCCCTCCAGGTCGATGATGACCTTGTTCAGGCCGCCCAGGCCGTAGTTGCCGGAGGCGCCCGCGGCCAGGCTGGTGATGCCCGAGACGATCGCGGCCAGCCGTTCGGAGTCGGCGTGCTCGCGCAGCTCCGACACCGCGATCAGCAGTCCGTCGGAGGACACCGCGATGGCGTCCACGACCCCCGCGGTCTCGGTGGCGAAGCGGTTGAGCAGCCAGGTGAAGTCGGCTGCGGCGGCCCGCAGGTCGGTCGGCTTGGCGTCTCCGGTGGGAGTCTCACCTGTCGACGTGCTCACTGCTCGGCTCCTTCCGGAAGGTGGTTCTGGTGGTGCGTGGCGTCCCGGACGGTGATCGGGTCGGTGATCGGTTCGGTCCGGTCGGACGCGTCGGACGGCTCTGTCCATTCGGTCCGGTCGGGCGAAACGCCGGGACGGTGGTCGTGCCGGCGGTCGTTCCGGCGGTCGGTCGGGTCTTCGGTGGTGGGGGTGGGGCGGGTCTCGGCGGGGCGAGGGCGTTCGCCGGTGTCCCGGTGTGCGCGCGCCACGGCCGCCTCGAACTCGTCCAGCGAATCACGCACGGCGTCCGCGTCGGCGGGGCGGGCGGCCTGCCGTGCTGCCTGCTGGGCGGCGGCGTCGGCGGTCGTCCGCAGCGTCGCCCCGCGCACCCGTCGTCGCAGCGGACGGGAGCCGTCGGGACCGACCGCGAACGGGTCCGCCCCGGCCCGGTCGGGAGGGGAGAGGGAACCGGTGGGCCCGGCGGCGCGGTCGGGCGCGGGCGGTTCGGCGCCACGGTCTTCGGCGGCCCGCTCCGCCCTGCGGACGGAGTCGCCGGGGCCGCCCGTCGTGCGGGCGGGGCCGCTCTCGGGGCCAAACGGGTGGGCGTGCGGCGCGGTCTCCGTCGTGCGGGCGGCGGGCCGGGACTCGGCCGCGTGGCCGTGCGACGACTGCGCCGTACCGGCGGGGGTCGTGCGCTGCGCCGTACGGGCGTGGTCCCCGGGTTCGTCCGCGGCGCGGGTGTGGAGCGCCGCCTCGGCCGTGCGGGGCGCCGGGATCCCGACGCCGGCCGGGTAGGCGCGGGCCGCGGAACTCGGCGTGGGGGCGGGACTCGCCGCCTCGGCCTCCGCAGGGGCCGAAGCCTCGCTCTGCGCCGTACGGGCGGAGACACCGGTTTCGACGGCACGGTCGGAGGAAGCGGTTACAGCCGCATGGCCGGAGGAAGAGGAACCGGTTCCGGCAGTAAGGCTTGGGGAACCGGTTTCCGCCGTATGGGGCGAGATACCGCTTTCATCGGTTTCGGCGGAGGCGCCTGTCACCGTGGAGGCGCTGTCGCGCGTCGGGTCGTCGGCGCCGGACACCGGAGTGAGAGGGGCCTCGGCCTCTCGTTCGGCCGGGGACGGATCGCGGCGGGGGACCCGGCGCGGGAGTGCGGTCGGATCGTCCTCGTTCGTGGCCCAGGAGGGGACCGCGGACGGGATCGAGGACGACGGCGACGGGCCGGCCGCGGGGGCCGACGGGGTGGTGAGCGCCGCCGCGGCCCGGGACGAAGGTGTGCCGGTGGTGGCGGGCCTGCCCACCGGTCCCAGCTCGCTCGTCGTCAGGAGCAGCGTCGACGGAATCAGCACCTCGGCCGTCACGCCGCCGCCCGGGGTGCGGGACAGGGTGACGTCGACGTCCCAGCGGCGGGCCAGCGCGCCGACCACGAACAGGCCGAGCACCTTCGTCGGGACGACGTCGAGGCGTTCACGGCGCACGAGGCGGGAGTTCTCCTCGGCGAGGCGCTCGGCGCTCATGCCCAGACCGTGGTCGGCGACGGTGATCGAGGCTGCGTCGTCGTCGGAACCGACCACCACCTCGACGGGGCTGCCCTCGGGCGAGAACGACACGGCGTTCTCGAGGAGTTCGGCGATCATCAGCGTCAGGTCGCCGATGATGTCGGGCTCCACCAGGGCCTCGCTCGCGGCACGCAGCTGAACCCGCTGGAAGCCCTCGATCTGGCCCAGTGCGGCGCGTACGACGTTGGTGAGTTCGGTCGGCCCGGAGTCCAGGACGGTCTCGCGGATGCCGGCCAGCAGCATCAGGCTGTCGGCGTTGCGGCGCAGGCGGACCGCGATGTGGTCGATGGAGTAGAGGCGTTCGAGCAGCGCCGGGTCGGTCTCGCCACGCTCCACCGCGTCGATCAGGGCAAGTTGACGGGTCGTCAGGTTACTGACGCGGCGTCCGACGTTGCCGAACATCTCGGCGACGTTGCGGCGGCTGAGCACCTGGCGCTCCAGCAGCGCGGCCGCGGTGGTCTGCACGTTGTTGAAGGCCTCGGCGAGTTCACCGATCTCGTCGTCCGCGGTGACCGGCAGCTCGCGCAGCCGCGGGGGGCCGGACTCCTCGGCGTCGTCGTCGGCGACGCGGGCGAGCTCGCGGCCCGCGACGTCGGCCACCTCCTGGGCGGCTCCCGTCAGCGCCAGCACCGGGCGGACCACGGAGCGGCGTACCAGGATGGAGAAGGCGATCCACAGGGCGAAGCAGAGCAGCGCCAGGTTCAGCAGCAGGCCCGCGCGCCATTGGGCGCCGGAGGCGGTGTCGTCGGCCCGGTCGGCGATCTGGTCGATGAGCGACGCGGTGATCTTCAGCCGGGTCCGGGCCTGTGCGCTGTAGTCGGGGTAGGAGGCGATGGCCGCCCGGAACGCCGTACGGATCTCGGCTTTGGACTCGGCCTGCAACGCGCTGGGGTCCACGGCCAGTTCGGCGTAGTGCTGGCCGATCGAAGCCTGCGAGGCGTTGTGCTCGATGCCGCCGAACTCTTCGGTCTGCGTTTCGTCGGCGAACCGCCCGAACCGCTCGGCCTGGTAGGTGAACAGCTCGTAGGAGCCGACCGCGCCGGTGAACTCGATGAGCGCGTTGCTGTCGCCGGTCCGGGCGGAGAACACGCCGGTCTCGAAGGCGCCGTGCGCGGCGTCGGCGCGCAGCAGCGAGTCGAGGAGGTTGCCGGTGAAGGTCGTCGCGAGGTCGGCGTTGCGGTCCAGGCCCAGCCCGTCGATGAGGCCGTCGGCCGCACCCGAGTACGCCGGGTCGATGTTGTCGGCGGGCAGATAGCCCTGCTCGATGGTGGCCCGCAGCCCGGCCAGGCCCTGGACCTCCTTCAGGGCCTGCACCTCGGTGTCCGGAAGCCGGCCGCCGAAGGCGTCGACCACCTTCTGCACCTGCGCGTCCACGGCGGCCTGCGCCTGCCGGTAGCCGTCGGTGGAGGGCGTGCCGCCGTCGAAGGACGCCTCGTGCCGTACGGAGAGCAGGATCGCCTGCTGGTGTTCGTCCTGCAGCTCGGCGACGAGCTGGGCGACCTGGGCGCTGTCGCGCACCAGTTGGGCGGCGTCCTCGGCGCGGTTGGACTCCTGCACCAGGTCGACGATGAGGTACGTCAGCAGCAGCGCGATCACCGTCAGCGGGATACCGACGAGTACGTTCAGCTTGCGCTGGAAGGGCCACCGGTCGGCGAAACCCCGCAGGCCGCGGTGTGCGGACGTGGCTGCCGAGGATGCCGGCCGGGCGGACGCGTCCACCTCTTTCGTGGACACCGGGCCTCCTTCAAAGGGGCGTTGCAGCGTGCGAGCGGGGTTGGTATGCATGCCGGTTTTCTGCACGCACATGTCCGAATATGGATGATACGGAAGCGGCCCCCGAACACCGCCGTGACCGACGCCGACTGCTGTGGCGGAGGTCAACTCCGGCGAGACTATCCCCTATTCGAACGGCCGAGCGTGTCGCCCTACGTCAAGAATCCATTACGAAGAGGTGTACACGGGCCTTTCGGGGGCCTCCCGAGGGGTACACAGGTGATCTTCCGATCCGTGCGCAAGTGATCACGGATCGAAGCCAATCGGTAACCCGGCTCCTCTTGACTGATCAAGAAGCGGGTGGATTGGATCAGGCAAGAGTGTTTGAGTTCTCATCAACCCCCCAGCCCGGAACGGGAACCGTGACTACCAACGCCCACAGCAGCAGGTCCTTCAGGAACCACCCAGGTGCGGCGGCCGTCGCCCTCGCGGCGGTGACGGTCCTGCTGGCGGGATGCTCCTCCTCCGACGACACCTCCGACCCGCTCGCCGGCGACAAGGCGGCCGGTGACACCGTGGTCGTCGGCTCCAACAACTTCGCCGAGAGCATCCTGATCGCCGACATCTACGGCGAGGCCCTCAAGGCCAAGGGCATCAAGGTGTCCTACAAGCCCAACATCGGCAGCCGTGAGACCACGTACGGCCTGCTCAAGAACGGTTCCATCACCGTCCTGCCGGAGTACAACGGCTCGCTGCTGGCCTACCTGGACGCGAAGGCCGAGCAGACCTCGCTCGCGAAAGTGAACGCCGACGCGAAGGCCAAGCTCGACTCCAAGCTGACGCTGCTGGAGTCGTCGCCGGCCGAGGACAAGGACTCCGTCACGGTCAACGCGGCGACCGCCAAGAAGTACAACCTCACCGCCACGTCCACGCTCGCCGACCTCAAGGACTTCGCGCCGGAGCTGGTCCTCGGCGGTTCGCCCGAGTTCCAGACCCGCCAGCAGGGCATCCTCGGCCTGGAGTCGGTGTACGGGCTGAAGTTCAAGTCCTTCAAGGCCCTCGACGCGGGCGGCCCGCTGACCCAGGCCGCGCTGAAGAAGAACACCGTGCAGGCGGCGGACATCTTCACCACGGACCCGACCATCACCCAGGAGAAGTTCGTCGTCCTCCAGGACCCGGAGAACCTCTTCGGATTCGCGAACGTGACCCCGCTGGTCTACAAGAGCGGGCTCTCCCAGGAGGGCATCGACGCGCTCAACGCCGTCTCCGCCAAGCTCGACACCAAGGCCCTCCTCGACCTGGACTCCCAGGTGCAGCTGGAGAGCAAGGACCCGCTGGACGTCGCCAAGGCCTGGCTGAAGTCGGCCGGCCTCGGCTGAGGTTCCACCGGATCACGTGAACCGGTGGAAACAACAGCAAACGGACCGACACGGGTTTCCGCGCACCGCGGGGGCGCCCGGACCGTCCTGGACGGAACCACCCTCACCGTCGGCGAGCTGATCGCGCTCGTCGACGGTGCGGCCGTACCCGCGGTGGCCCCCGAGGCCCGCGAGCGGGCCGGCCTCTCCTGGCGTGCCGCGCAGCGACTCGCCGCCGCCGGACGGCTGTACGGCCGTGGCACCGGCGTCGGCGCACAGCGCTCGGTGCCGGTCGACGAGGGCGACGAGGCCGCCCACGGCCTGCGCCTGCTGCGCAGCCACGCGGGCGGAGCGGGCGCCCTGCTCCCCGCCCGCCAGGTCCGCGCCATGCTCGCGGTGCGCGCCAACCAGCTCCTCGCCGGCGGCTCCGGCATCCAGCCCGCCCTCATCGACGCCCTTGTCGAGGCCCTCCGTCTCGGCGTCCACCCGGCCGTCAACGAGTACGGCGGTGTCGGCACCGGTGACTTGACGGCTCTGGCCCAGACCGGCCTGACGCTGATCGGCGAACGGCCCTGGCTTGGAGCGGAGTTGGCCGCGCCGAGGAGAGTGTCCGGGTTGGACGGCGAGCCGGCCGACCAAGGGGAGAAGGCTGACTCGGCCGGCCGGATGGAGAAGGCTGAGCCGGGTGGCGAGTCCGCCGACCCGGTGACGAAGCTTGCACACGGCGGCCGGTCGGTCGCGGGGACGGAACTCGCGCCGGGCGGCGCGTCGGCCCGTCCGGCGGAGACGCCGCAAGCGCGGGCTGTGTCGGGCGTCCCGGCGAACGGGCCCGATGCGGAAGCGGATCGGGCCGGCCCGTCACGGACTGCTGGGTCGACTGCCGACGTGGCCGCCGACGCCGCAGCGGCCGCCGATAAAGAGCCCGCTACCGCTGCCCGGCAGGGCGTTGCCCCCACCGTTCGGCTCGTCACCTTCCCCGGACCCGCCGCCCAGACCGTCTACGTCCCCGTCTCCGCAGCCACCCGCGTCACGGCCGCCGCCCACTCCGCCGGGCTCCCGGCCCCGGTCGTCCTTCAGCCCGGTGATGCGCTGGCTCTGCTCAGCAGCAATGCCCTCGCGCTGGGGCAGGCCGCGCTCGCCCAACGCGACCTCGACGTGTTGCTGCGGGCCACGCACGCCGTGGCCGCCCTCTCCCTCGCCGCGGTGTCCGGCTCGCCGGAGGCGTACGCCGCGCCCGTGCACGCCCTTCGGCCCTATCCAGGCGCGGCGCGTGCGGCCGGTGAGGTGCGGCGGCTGCTCGGCCTGCCCGACCGGCCGCGGCGCCGCCAGGGCCGGCGTATCCAGGACCCCTTCGGGTTCCGTGCCTTCCCGCAGGCGCACGGCTGCGCCCTGGACGCTTCCGAGCGACTGCGCGAAGTCATCGAGGTGGAGATCAACTGCCCGTCGGAGAACCCCCTCGTGGATCCCGACGGCACCGCGGCCTACCACCACGGTGGCTTCTTCGCCGCGCCCCTGGGCCTCGCCCTGGACGCGGTGAACCTCGCCCTGTTGCAGACCGCGCAGTTCTCCGCCGCTCGCCTGGCGGCGCTCGGCGACCCCGGTCTCACCGGCCTGCCCGCGTTCCTCGGTGGGGGACCCGCGAGCAGCTCAGGCACGATGATCCTGGAGTACAGCGCCAACTCAGCGCTGGCGGAACTGCGTTCGGGGGCGACACCCGCCTCGGCGGGCCATGCCGTCCTGTCGCGAGGTCTGGAGGAGGCCGCCAGCTTCGCCGGGCAGGCCACCCGCCAGACCTCGCGGGCAACGGACGCCTACACCACCGTCCTCGCATGTGAACTCGTCGCAGCCGTACGGGCCTTGAGGATGCGTCCGGCCCAGGCGGGGTCGCTGCCGCCGCCGGCTGAGGTCTACGCCGCGGCGACGGCCGTCCTTCCCGCGGGCACGGAAGACCGCCCACTGACCGGCGACGTGACGGCCGCGGCCGAACTGCTGCCGTTTTTCGCCGAGTTGTGAGCCGAGCGCCTGGGGGGGGGCGGCTTCGGTGCGGAGCCCCGCTCAGTAACCCACGTAGAACGTCGCGTCCTGCTTCTCGGTGGCCGTCGAGACCGGGTCGATGCGCAGTACGTAGTTCGCGTGCCGGATGTAGCGCGTCGGGTTGTTGTAGGAGCGGAACGAGGCCCATCCGGAGTCCGCCAGACCCGCCGTGCGGTAGAAGGTCGCGTCTCCGGCGAACGTCGATGTGCCGTCGTTGACGTCGAGTTGGAGCTGGTAGTTGTAGTGCCGCAGGTACCGGGTCGGGTAGTTCACCGACTGGAAGGAGACCCCGGAGCTGTCGGCCAGGCCGGGGACGAGCTTCCACTGCGAGTCGGTGTACAGGTCGAAGGGGTACGTGTCGACGCGGCCGACGTAGTTGGCGTGGCGGACGTAACGGTCCGGGTGGTTGTAGGACTTGAGCCGGTTCCAGGCCGGGGCGCCCCACTTGGCGACGAGGTTGCTGTACTGCGTGCTGGTGATCGTCGTGACGCCGCAGTGCTTGGAGTTCACCGGCTGGGTGTACGTCTTCTGGTCGAGCGCGGTCCAGGTGCCCGCAGACAGGTCGGTGGACCGCCAGGCGTAGAAGACGCCGTTGGGCGTGTAGGTGTCCCCCCACAGCCACCAGGTGCTGGAGGTGAGCGACTTGACGAGGGTCGGCGCCTCGGTGCCGCCGTGGGCGACCCCTGTGTTGAAGACCGTGAAGCTGCCGGGATCCAGGGAGCCGGACCGCGCGCCCACCAGCGTCTGGTCTTTCTTGAAGTAGAGGTAGTTGACGCCGTTCACGCCCACGGCCATGTCGCCGTCGATCACGTCGTAGCCGGGGTCGAAGAACACCTGCGGCGCCGAGGCGGTGACGAAGTCGCTGGTGTAGTTGACCATGATCACGTTGTGGCCGCTGTCGTTCACGGCGGAGTAGATGAGCGCGTACTGCCCCCGGCCCGCGTCCCAGAACGCCTCCGGCGCCCAGCTGTGGGTGTTCATGTCGTGCAGCTTCAGCCGGTGGTAGCCGGTGAAGGTGCGCAGGTCGGTGGAGTTCCACACATGCACGTACTGGCTGACGTAGCTCCAGTCGGTGCCCTTGAGGTCGGTGGCGATCACCACGAAGGTGCCGTCCTGCTTGCGCAGGATGAACGGGTCGCGCAGCCCCAGCGCGCCCGCGGTGGGCGTGACCACGGGGTTGTTCTGGTTCAGCGGCATCCACTGCAGCCCGTCCGTGCTGACGGCGAGGTGGAGGCCGTAGTCGGTGCCGGCGCCGAGGCTGGTCGACTCGGTGAAGTAGCCCATCACATAGGCCGAGTCGGCCGCGTGGGCGGACGGGACGCCGAGGGTGAGGGCCAGCGGGACGGAGGCGGCCGCGCCCAGGACGAGGCGGCGGGAGGGGTTGGGGGTCATATGCGCTCCAGGGGTGCGGGGTGCCCTTTGATGCCGACCCATGGGTTCGAAATGCCGAACCAGGTTCGGTGAGTCGGTCAGAAGGTAGGGGCGTGCGAGGAACAGGTCAATCACCGGGACACGCTTGGCGGTTTCCCGCCTTGCACCTGCGTGCGGCCCAGGGGAATTCCGGCGATATCGTCGGCCGTCCGGGCTAGTCTCGGCGACCGTGAACAGGAGACGGCGGAAGAAACTGACGAAGCGTCTGTTGTCGGCGGTGATGTTCGGGGGTGGTCCCGAGGTCGACCTGCTGCTGCGGGCCGGCGCCGACCCCACGGCTGCCGATGGCGACGGGACAACCCCGTTGTACGAGGCCTGTGTTCAGGGGTCCGCCGACGCCGCACGCAGACTGCTCGAAGCCGGTGCGCCGCCCGACGCAGAGAGCGCGGGCCTGGGCGCCGAGGGAACCCCGCTGTGCGCGGCGGCCTGTTGGGGTCACCTCGACACGGTCCGCGCCCTGCTCGCCCACGGCGCCGACCCCAACCTCCGCGAGGACCACGGCACCGGAATGACCCCAATCGAGTGGGCGGCCGCGGGACCGCACCCGGAAACGGTTGCCGCGCTGCGCGCCGCGGGAGCCCACTGACGAAGTCCCAGATGCGCGGGGCCCGTCGGGCGGGTCGGACGGTCAGGCGGTGGCGCCGTGGCGCGGTGACGCGGTGAGCGGTCAGGCGCGTCGGGCGGTGGATCAGTGTGCCGGGCTCGACCGGAGTGCGACGTCTTCGATCAGCCGGTCGATCAGGGCGATCAGTACGTCCCGGCACGAGTCGCGCTGCCGTGCGTCGCACAGCAACACGGGAACATGTGCGGGCAACGCCAGGGACTCCTTGATCTCCTCCGTCGGATACGGGTGCAACCCGTGGAAACCGTTTACCGCAACGACGAACGGGATGCCCCGGCGCTCGAAGAAGTCGATCGCGGCGAAGCTGGACTCCGGCCTCCGCACATCGATGAGCACCACCGCCCCCAGGGCGCCGATCGCGAGGTCGTTCCACATGAACCAGAACCGCTGCTGGCCCGGCGTGCCGAAGAGGTACAGCACCAGGTCGCCGCCGATGGTGATCCGGCCGAAGTCCAGGGCCACGGTGGTGGACCGTTTCTCCTCGATGCCCTTCAGGTCGTCCACCTCCAGCCCGGCAATGGTCAGCGGTTCCTCCGTGCGCAGTGGCGCGATCTCGCTGACCGCCCCGACCATGGTGGTCTTTCCGACCCCGAAGCCGCCGGCGATGAGGATCTTCACCGTGTCGGGCGCCGCGGCCGGCCCGGCGCTGAGGGCGGTGGGAGCGGTGGAATCAGATCCGGCCAAGGCCGTCCCTCACTTTCTCCAGCAGGTCGAGATCCGGGGTGCCGGTGACGGGGCGGGGCGGCCGGGCCGTGATGAGGCCCGCTTCCAGCAGGTCGCAGAGCATGATGACGACCACGCTCACCGGCAGGTCGAGATGGGCCGCGAGTTCCGCCACGGCGAGCGGCCGGGCGCACAGCCGCAGGATCCGGGTGTGCTCCGGCTGCGGCCGCGCCGCCCGCTCGGGCGGCGGGTCGACCGCGGTCACCGTCGTGATGAGCGTGAAGTCGGCACGGCTGGGCCGGGTCCGGCCACCGGTGAGGGTGAACGGCCGGACGAGTCGGCCCGCTTCGTCGCCTCCGCTCACCTCACCCGCCGTTGGTGCGGACGGCGGGACCGACATGGGCCCGCGGTGCCGCGCTGAGGTGCTCGCCGATCTTCTTGACCAGCATGTTCATCTGGTACGCCACCACGCCCACGTCCGCGTTCTTCCCCGCCAGCACGACGAGATGGGCCCCCGGGCCGGCCGAGGTGAGGATCAGGTAGCTGTTGGCCATCTCGATGAGCGCCTGGCGCACCGGGCCGCCGCGGAAATCCATGCTGACGCCCTTGCTGAGACTCATCAGGCCGGACGCGGTCGCCGCCAGCCGCTCGGCGTCCTCGCGCAGGAAACCGGTGGACTTGCTCACCACCAGCCCGTCCTCGGAGAGTACGACGGCCTGGTTCACGTCGGCGACCCGGTCCACGAGACCGGTGAGCAGCTGGTCGAGCTGGGTGTTCGTGGCGGGGTTGGAGCGTGTCATCGCGAAGTCCTTCATGAGCGGTCGGCGGGCGGTGTCGGGGTCTGAGAGGTGCCCGCGGCGGTGACCGGCGGGTCGCAGGCCTCCTCGGCGGGTGTTTCCTGCGGGTCGTCGAGCGACAGGTCGGCATCGGCGTGTGCTCGCAGCGTGCCTCGTTGGAAACCGGCGAGGGAAGAGGCGGCGCGCTCCGCGGTGAAGTCGTCCGGGAAACCGTCTTCCTCGATCGTTGCGGCTGACGCGGAGTCCGCGCGCAACTCGGTGGCGAGGCTGGTCTGCGGGACCCTGCGGGGCAACGGGGTGAGACCGCCGGTCCGGGCGCCCGGGCCCGGGGTCCGGGCCGTGGCGGTCGCCACCGCGCCCGCCCGGAGGCCTCCGCCATCCGCCACGCCCCGCGCACCGGACCCGGTGACGGACTTGGTGACGGACCCGGTGACGGACCCGACGTCCGTGGCCGGATGGTCCGTCGGGAGGGACGAGTCGCTCGTCGAGAACGGAGAGTCGGCCGAGGACGGGGTGTCGGCCGAGGACGGGGTGTCGGCCGAGGACGGGGTGTCGGCCGAGGACGGGGTGTCGGCCGAGCCGGGAACAAGGCGCTCCGAGGCCGGTCGGCTGAGTGCCGGGTCCCACCTACTGGCCGATGGGGGAGCCGGGTTGGGCGCCGGAGCGGAGGTGTCCCGTGCCGGAGAGGGCGGTGCGACCGGTGCGGTGTGTTCGGTGTCCGGCCTGCTGTGCTCACGCGCCGCGTCCGGTGTGTCCCGCACAGGTGACGCGAGGTCCGCCGCCGGGAAGGGAGGACCGGCGGTCGTCGGCTCGCCGGAGTCCTCCGCCGCCGGGGCCGATGGGCCGGAGGCCTCGCGGACCACGATGTCGTGCGGGACCAGCACGATCGCCGTGGTCCCGCCGTACGGTGACGAGCGCAGGGTGACGGCGATGCCGTGCCGGGTCGCGAGCCGGGCGATCACGAACATGCCCAGCCGCAGGTCGTCGGCGAGCGCCACCACGTCGAACTGGGGCGGGACCGCCAACTGCGCGTTGAACGAGTCGTAGTCCTCCTCGGACATGCCGAGGCCGCGGTCCTCGACCTCGATCGCCAAGCCCCTGGCCACCAGCGCGGCCCGTACGCCGACCGGGCTGGGCGCCGGCGAGTAGGAGGCCGCGTTGTCGATGAGCTCCGCGAGCAGGTGGATCACGTCCGCCACGGCGGGCGGCGCGATGTACACGTCCTCCTCGGTGTGCACCTCGGCCCGCCGGTACTCGGCGACCTCCCCGACGGCGCTGCGCAGGATGTCGATCAGCGCCACCGGTTCCGTCCAGCTGCGTCCCGGCCGGCCACCGCTGATGATGACGAGGTTCTCCTCGTAGCGCCGCAACTGGCTGGCCGTGGAGTCAAGTTCGTACAGCCCGTTGAGGACGTCCGGGTCCTGGTGCCGCCGCTCCAGTGCGTCGAGCTTGCTGAGCTGGAGGTTGACCAGGTTCTGGCTCTGCCGGGCGATGCCCAGGATGACCTTCTGGAAGCCGCGCCGGGTGTCGGCGAGTTCGACCGCGGTGAGCACGGCGGTGCGCTGCGCCGTGTTGAACGCCAGTGCCACCTGGCCGAGTTCGTCGCCGCCGTAGTCCAGAGGAGGGGTCGCCGAGTCCACGTCGACCGTCTCGCCCCGGTCCAGCCGGGCCACGACGTCCGGGAGCCGTTCGTGCGCCAGGCTCAGCGTGGCCATCCGCAGCCCGTGCAGCCGCCGGGACAGCGAGCGGGTGATACGCCAGGACATGCCGACGCACAGCAGCAGGGCGACGAGACCGCCGGCACTGAGCGAGGCGGCGGTGATGAGCAGCTCGCGCGCCTCGTCCGCGCTGCGCTGGAGCAGCGCCGTGGTCTGCAGCCGGATCAGTCCCGAGTACTGGTCGGAGACCTCGATGAGTGCGGCACGCCACTGCTTCTGCACGTCCGGCAACGCGATGTCACCGTTTTCGCTCTGTTTCGCGCGGGCCGCGAGCACCTTGTCCTCGACGGACTCCAGGATCTGCCACTGGTAGCTCGTCAGGATCTTCTCGGTCTGCGCCTTCGCGGCGCCGGTGAGCGACGGGACGATCTGGTCCTGCACGAGCCAGCGCCGGGTGTTCACCAACTGGGCGAACTCCGCCCAGGTCTTCTCGTCCATCCGCTGCCGGGGCCCGGCGAGCGTGAGCTGGAGGTCCTCCTCGGAGACCAGTTCGGCCGCGTGCTCCAGGGCGATGAGCGGTCCGGCCTGCGAGGTGAGGTCACCGTCGTCGACCTGGGACAGTTCCTGGAAGGCGTGGATCTGGTCGTCGATGATCGACGTGTACTGGTCCAGCGCCTGAGCGGCGGTGATGTCGACGGGGTCGTCCACCTGGCCCCGGTAGTACTCCAGGCTGCCCACGGAGGCGACGACCGAGTACATCCGCTCCCTGACGCGGGCGGACGCCTGCTGGATGTCGTCCGACCGGGCGACGAGCTTCGCGACCGCCGCGTCCGTCTTCTCGCGCTGTGCCTCCAGCGCGGCCCGGGAACCGGCGGGCCGCGAGGCCAGCCACACGGCGGACAGGCTGCGTTCCTGCTGGAGCATGAGCGTCGCCTCGGTGCCCATGGCACCGGTCGACCGGCTCAGTTCGGTCTGCGCGCGCAGCCGCAGACCCTCCGCGAACATCTGGGTCGTCGTCACACCCCACATGGCGGCGAGGGTGACGCTGGGCACCAGCGCCAGCAGGATCAGGGAGAGACGTA
Organism: Streptomyces sp. NPDC060002; assembly: GCF_042737245.1. Classification (NCBI taxonomy): domain Bacteria; kingdom Bacillati; phylum Actinomycetota; class Actinomycetes; order Kitasatosporales; family Streptomycetaceae; genus Streptomyces; species Streptomyces sp. NPDC060002. The sequence goes on along the minus strand of NZ_JBHWUW010000021.1, from coordinate 115,878 downwards.
TGGAGCCGAGACGTCGGCGCCGGGCACCTGTCCGTGGAGACATAGTCGTCCTAGAGAGCGATCAGCGGGGGGAGGGGGAGGAGAAGCGGGAGCGAGGAGGAGCGAGGGGAGGGGGAACGGCCGGGTCAGCGGGTGCCGGCGGCGGCGAGGCGGGCGACTTGGGCGACGTTGGTCTTCGTGACGAAGGCCGGGCCCGTCAGTACGGGCGCGGTGCCGCCGCCGCTGAGATTGCCGTTGGTCTTGTAGAGCCAGAGCCCGTCGACGGCCAAGTAGCCCTGAAGATAGGGCTGCTGATCCACCGCGAACTGCACGCTGCCGTCGCGCACCGCCGTGACCAGGTCCTTGTTGAGGTCGAAGGTGGCGACCTTGGCCTTGCTGCCCGCCTTCTCGGTCGCCTGGACCGCGGCGAGGCCGAACTGCGCTCCGTTGGCGATGACTTCGTCGATGTCGGGTTCCTGTCGCAGGCGTGCCGTCAGGGCGGCGGTCATGGCATCCATGTCCGTTCCGTCGGCGTAGAGCATCTCGGTCTCGCCGGTGAACGTCTTCTTCACGCCGGCGCAGCGCGCCTCCAGGGCGATGTTGCCCCGCTCGTGGATGACGCACAGGGCGTGCTTCGCGCCGAGGTCGTCGAGTTTGTCGCCGACGGCACGGCCCGCGACGCTCTCGTCCTGGCCGAAGTACTCCAGAAGGCCCGCCGAACGCCAGGCGTCGATACCTGAGTTGAGTCCGACCACGGGTATGCCGGCCGCCTTGGCCCGGGCCACCGGACTCTTCATCGCCTGCGGTTTGGCGAGGGTCACCGCGATGCCGTCGACCCGGTCGCTGATCGCGTCCCGCACCAGTTCGGCCTGCCCGGCGGCGTCGGAGTCGCTGGCGTAGGTCAGATCGACGCCGTCCTTGGCGGCCGCGGCCTCGGCGCCCTTGCGCACCAGCTCCCAGAAGTCGTCGCCCTCGGCGCCGTGGGTGACCAGGGTGATCTTGATCCGGTCGCCCGAGCCGCCGGCCGTGTCCGTGTCCGAGCCGGAAGTGGAGCCGGAACAGCCGGTCAGCAGGAGAAGGCAGCAGGCCGCGGCCAGGGCGGGGAGGCGTACGGATCTGAGGGGAACGGAAACGGAGGGAGCGGGGAGGGGAGTGTTCATGGGGGGCTGCACCTCGCTGTGCGGCAGAGCAGGGAAGACGGGCGAGCGCCGCCGGAGCGAGGGGTGTGCACCGGCGAGAGGCATTCGTTGGCTCGGAGCCAACCGTGTGTGACCGCTGGTAGTCAAGTGAGCTACCACATGGGGTGAGGAGCTGCCGCCGCATTGTGATCCGGGCGGGGCGGCCAGGACGGAAGGGAGCATATCCGCAGCTGAGGTGACTGATCGTCAACCTGTCGGCGTGGTTCAGGGCTTGCGGGCCACCACCCCGTGCATCGCGATGTCCGCGTCGCGGACGACCTCCGTGCCGGTGCCGTCGGGGCGCCAGTGGTGGACCTGGACGATGCCGGGGCCGACCAGGTCGAGGCCGGCGAAGAACTCCGCCGCCTCAGCCCGGGTGCGCAACCGCATCGGCATGCCGGGGGCCGCGTACTCACGCGCGAGGCGGCCGACTCCTCGGGCGCGAAGTCCGCGGTGCCGATGGACATCGCCAGGTGGCTGCCCGGGGGCAGCGGGTCCAGCAGGCGGCGGACGATGCCGACGGCGTCGTGCTCGTCGAGCAGGAAGTGGACGATCGCGATCACGGTGAGGGCGACGGGCCTGCCCGGATCCAGTGCCGTACGGAACTCCGGCGCGGCCAGGATGCCCGCCGGGTCGCGCATGTCGGCCTCCAGGTAGGCCGTGCGGCCCTCGGGCGTGCTGCTCATCAGATTCCGGGCCAGGTCCAGGACGCGGGGTCGTTGTCGACGTAGACCACCCGGGAGTCCGGGGCCGCCTCCTGGGCGATCTCGTGGATGTCGGGGGAGGTGGGGATGCCGCTGCCGATGTCGAGGAACTCGCGTATCCCGGCCTCCCGGGCGAGATGGCGCTCGGCGCGGTTCATGAAGTCGCGGTTGGCACGCATGTGGACGGGGAGCGCGGGCCACTCCCGGACCATCACGTCCCCGGCCTCGCGATCCGCCGGGAAGTGGTCCCTGCCGCCGATGATGTAGTCGTAGATCCGAGCGGAGTGCGCGGTCCCGGTGTCGACCGCGTCGCTTTCGGGGCGCGTTTTGGCGCCGGTCATTTCGCCGCTGTCCCTTTCGTCGCTGTCCACGGGGCTCAACCCTCCACTTAAGAAGACCGGTTGAGCCAAAAACGCGTTTCTGCCTTGCTGCTCTGCCGCTTCGCGCCTTCTTCCGCTCTCCTAATCCCTCCTGGTCCTCCTGGCCCTCCTCGCTGCCCTCCGCTTCGTCTTCTTCCTCTCCCTCGAAGAAGTCGCCGATCTCGTCGACCGCTTCGGCCCGCCACCATGCCGCCGACGGCCCCCACGGCCGGCCCCACCGCGCCCGCTCCGACGGCCGTGCCCCCGCCGGAGCCGGGGCCATGGACGGTGAGGTGGTCGGCGTGCGGTGCGGAGTGGACGTAAGCCTGCGCGCCGTACGCCTCCCGGTGGTCGGTCAGCCGGCGGATCCAGCCGTCGACCTCGCTGTTCCAGTCGAGGACGGGCACGTCCTCGTGGCGCATCGTGAAGCGGGTCAGCGCGTCATGGCCGGGGGTGAGCGGGCCGCCGCGCTTGTCGGCCTCCAGCACGGCCTCCAGGCCGGAGGCGGTGGCGAGGAAGGTCAGCTCGGTCTCGGTCACCGCGTGCGCGTACCGCGGGGGAGGGGTGAGCTCGATCTCCTGGTAGAACGGCAGCCGTTGGCCCGTGCCCCCGAGGCGGCCGCGCTCCAGGTCGGCGCAGCGGAAGCCGAACCCGAGCTGTCCGAGCGCTTCGAGGACCGCCTCCTGCACGGGCAGTGGACGGACGGTCAGCGGGTCGAGATCGCCCCGGTCGCGGGCGTCGGCCACCGCGAGTTCCGTGCGCACGCCCAGGACGACGCCCAGCGGCTGCCCGTACAGTTCGGTGACCGGTGTCTACCAGGGCAACGTGACCGTGAACGGCACACTGCGTTCCTCGTCCTCGCCGAGCCGGACGCCCCCGCCGAACGACATACCGCTCGAACGCGACGGCGCCCTCGCTCTCGCCCTCCTCGTGCTCCGCCTCGACGCGGGCCACCAGCTCCAGGCCGATCTCCTCGATCTCCACGGCCGTGCCGCGCCCCGCAGCCGGACCTGCCCCGACAGAGACCCGCCCGGCAGCATCGCCCCGCCGTCGAGCACCGTGTCCATCGAGGGGCCGCCTATGCCGATCGCCCCGAGCAGCCGTTTGAACACCATGCCGCTGTCGCTCCTTCACGCCGAACCCATTGCCTCGAGCCCATTGCAGTGGTCTTCCGCTGAACTCGTCGCGACGGCAGAGAGGTTCCCAAGTCACCTGTTCGAATGACGTGCGGTGGCGGGGTGACGAAACCGGCGGGGCCGGGAGCGGCCCGCTGTGCGCAGGTCGTCCCGGCCCCGCCGGTGAAGTGACGTACGGCCGTGAGTCACGGCCGCGCGTCAGGTCCGCGAATGCCCGCGTGTCAGGCGGTCTTTCCCGCTCCGGGCAGTGGACCGTCCTGCCGGAGCGAATCGGCCGCCCGTTCCGTCCGCGTCTCCTTGCGCCGCTGCCGGCGGCTCGGGCGCGGCTCCTGGTCGGGCAGCCAGCCGAAGGACAGGCTGCTGCCCACGGCACCCATCAGGAGGCCGATGACGAAGCCGCCGATGTTGGAGGTGAGCCAGGTGCCCAGGGAGAGCAGGATGGCGATGATCGAGTAGAACAGCCGCTGGGTCGGGTTGAAGATGATCAGCAGACCGCAGAGCACCATCAGGGTGGGCAGGAGGTAACCCGCCAGGCCCTGCATACCCACATGGAGGATCACCGGGAGCGGTGCCTTCATGGTCACCAGGATCTCGGCGCCGCCCAGGACGAGCAGCACGCCGCCCGCGAAGGGCCGGTGGCCTCTCCACCCGCGGAAGCGGTCCCGCCACTGGGTGAAGGTCATTACTTGCAGCCCTCGCTGGAGAAGCTCATCTTCAGTCCGGGGAGCTTGAAGACGGCCGCGGTGGCCGCGTAGTTGTGCTGGTACAGGTGATTGATGACGACCGTGTCCGCCTGCTGGCCGTAGACACCCGCGGGGCCCTGGATCGGGACCTTGTCGAAGGTGCTGGAGTCGCGGCCGATCTCGATGTTGTTGAACTCGGCGTCGCCCGAGATCTCGTCGGAGTCGATGGCCAGGTTCTTCACGCTCACCGGCGTGGATCCGCCGCCGGCCCTGAGGATGAGCTGGATGCCGCCGAGGTCGACGCTCTGGCACATGTTGGTGATCTTGCCGTTCTTCACGACCGAGGTGACGACCAGGACCTGGCCGCCGGTGTCGCCCTGGTTGGGGCTGTTCTCGATCATGTTGTCCAGACCGCCGAACTGCGCGAAGCCCTCACCGTCGAGCCTGTCGGCGGTGACCACGAACGGCATACCGGAGATCGCGAACTGCACACCCAGGGCGCCCTGTGCGGTGAGGACCGCGAGCCCCGCGGCGACGAAGGTGGCGGGCACCGCCATGACGGCGGCCCGGCGCAGCCGGACCCTGCCGCGTCTCGCTGTGGAACCGCTTTCAGGGTTCTCGGGGGTGTTGTCGGCGGACGAAGTGACGTCCGGGGACGAGGCCATGTCTGCTCCCATGCGCTTAGTCATGCGGGTTGGGCTTCAGTGGCACGTTGTCCTGGCGCGGACAGCGGCTGCCGCGCACGCCTCCTTGCAACTCCCGGAAACCGCAAGGGCTTTCTGGTTACGCAGCAGTAGCCGTCCAGGAAGTTACCGATGGTTACACCACCCGGTCAAGGGAGATGTGGAAAAAGAGTGTTCATTATGTGCCGCCTGCGGCCGCATGCCCCGACGGGCTTCCGCATATATCTGTTACACCATCAACTTTGTTTCAGAGCCTTGACGTTGACAGACCATCAGGTCTAGAACTCTCCCTGGCTCAGCCGGGATCCGTGGCGCCGGATCCGCAGCGCGGCGACATCGCCGCGCTCCCGGACGCTTTTCAGCCAGTACGGGCCACTCGGTCCCGAGCTCGATCCCTTCACGGCACCGGTACGGCCGCTTCCCCCCGCGGGCCGCGACCGGTCGCCCCTCCCCGCCCGGCCCGGCCGGAGTCACTCGCCAGTGCCTCCGGCCGGTCACCGGCCGGCCGCCGTTGCCGGTCCGTCACGTACGGAGAAGGCGTCACGGGCCGGCGACGGCGGACGCCGATCAGCGTCCCCCCCTGTTGCGACAAGCGACGCGCCGGTTCACACCCCCACCGACCAATCCCCCCAATGAAGCCCCACTTGAGAAAGAGGCACCCGCATGCTGCGCACCCGCTCCCTCCTCGCCCTCGCAGGTACTGTCGCCGCCCTCTCGCTCACCGCCGTCACCCCGGCCTCCGCGGCCGGCGCGGTGCTGACGACCGCCAACGGCGACGTCGCCGTCGGTGACGTCCTCAACGCCTCGCTCGCCAGTGGCACGGCCGCCACGCTGTACTCCAGCGCGACCGGCACCAGCGGCGTCTCCTGTGCCACGTCCGCGTTCAGCGCCACCGTCACCGGCAACCCCACCGCGCCCGGCACCGCCACCGAGTCACTCACCGCGCACACCTTCAGCAACTGCACCGCGAACGTCATCGGCGTGCTCGGCGTCACCAGCATCACGGTCAACAACCTGTCCTACACCACGAGCGTGGCCTCCGGCGGCACCGTCACGGTGACTCCGCCGAGCGGCTCCACCATCCAGACCACGGTCGTGCTGCGCACCCTGCTGGGCAGCATCAACTGCGTCTACCAGGCGCCCAGCCTGACCGGCGCGGCGAGCAACGCCGACAACAGCATCACCTTCACCAGCCAGCAGTTCACCAAGTCGTCCGGCTCGTCGCTCTGCTTCGCCAACGGTTACTTCACGGCGAAGTACGCCCCGGTGACCGACGCGGGCGCGGCCGTCACCGTCAACTGAACACCGTCGCCGCCAAGGAAGACCGTCTGCGCGACTGATCGGCCGACGCACGACTGAAGCCCGTGCCGACGGAGTTCAGCGCCGCCGCAGGCGCACGACGAGGGCGGCGCCGCCGGTGAGCACCAACACCGCCGCGGCGCCGCCCGCCATCATCGGCGCGGACGGCCCGGAGCCGGTCCCGGTGGTGGACGCCACCGGGGTGCTCTCCGGGCCGGCCGCGGCGGCGCGGTCGGGTGCGGCATCGGACGCGGTCGACACCGACGGAGCGGCGGACGGTGAGCTGGGCGTCGTGCTCGCGGACGCCACGGGCGTGGCCGAAGCGGGCGCCTTCGTCGTCGGGCTGCTCTCCGGCTTGCTTTGTGAAACCGCTTCCGGGAACACCACGTCCGAGCACGAGTAGTACGTGTCCGGCGTGCTGCTGTTCTGCCAGATCGTGTAGAGCATCTGACGTCCCGTCCGGTCGGCGGGCAGCTTCGCCGTGAGGTGGTAGGCGTCGTTCGTCAGCGCCGGGTCCTTGACCTCGGCGAACGGACTCGCCGGCAGATCGGACCAGGTGAGCGGCTTCGACGGGTCGTACCCCGGCTTCGTCAGATACAACTTGAAGGTGCCGGTGTGCGCGATCGTCGAGGCGTACGTCATGCGCAGCGTCCCGCCCGGGGTGAGCCGGGTCGACGGCCAGTCGGCGCGGGCGAGGTCGAGTCCCTTGTAGGCGGGCAGGCCGCCGCTGCACAACTCCCCGTCGGGAATGGTCTGCCGGTCACGGCCGTTCACGTTCGCCACCCGCAGGTTGTCCCACGCGGCGAAAGAGGTGCCGTTGGCGTCGACGGCCGCCCGGCAGGCGGCGGTCCTCGCGTCGGCTCCGCCTTCGGGGGAGCAGGCGAACACCCGGCTGACCGGATTCGTGGGGGCGCCGTGCGCCTGGGCCGGTCCGGCGGCCCACAGGCCCAGCAGGAGCGGACTCACGGCGGCTGCCGCCAGGGCTGCGGTGCGTTGTGCGGTGGTGCGGGGCATCGGGGACGTCTCCTCGGCCTGCGCGGGAACGGTCTGCTGTGAGTACGGGAATCCGGCCCGGCGCGTTCAGTCCGGCGAGTTCGCTCCGTCGCCCGATGGCTGTCGAGCCGCACGGACACGATCAAATCGGGCGTTCGCCGGCCGATTGTGGTCGTCGAGGGTGGGTTTTTGGCCTGATCGAGGGTTTCCCCTGTATCCGGATGACTGATCCTTTGCCTATCGTTCCTGCACAGTCGACCCACAGGTAACCCCGACGGGGTCGGCTCCCGCGCCTGGCCGGCCTTTCGCGCTGCTCTTCGATACACCCCCCGCCGCTTCCCCGCCGAAGCGAATCGACCGCCGCTCCGCCCTGTCCGGAGTCGGTTACGAAAGGCACGCCCTTGCGCACCTCACCCGCCTTGCGACGGAAGCTGATATCCGTCGCCGCGGCCTCCGCGGCCCTGCTCACCGCCGCGTCGACCGCCTCGGCCGTCGCCGCCCAGGAAACCGTTTCCCAGGGCCCCGCCGTCCCCGCCGCGCAGACCGAGGCCGCGCCCGGCACCCCGGCCGAGCGTCTCATCGTCGGCTACAAGCCCGGTGCCGCCGAGGCCGGCTCGAACCCGGCCGCCGAGGCCGACGCCACCGCCAAGGGCGAGCAGGCGGGCGAGGACGTCGACTTCCAGCGCCGTCTCGGCACCGGCGCCGCCCTGGTCGACCTGGGTGACGACCTCACGAAGGCGGATGTCGCCGACGTCGTCGCCCGGTACCGGGCGGACCCGCAGGTCGCCTATGTCGTCCCGGACCGGCTGAACAAGCCGAAGGCCGACCCGAACGACACCGAGTACACCAAGCAGTGGGACCTCTTCGAGTCCACCGCCGGTATGAACGTGCCGGGCGCCTGGGCGACTTCGACGGGCACCGGTGTCACCGTCGCCGTCATCGACACCGGTTACGCCGCGCACACCGACCTCGCCGCGAACATCGTCGGCGGCTACGACTTCATCGCCGACACCGCGGTCTCCGTGGACGGCGACGGCCGCGACAGCAACCCGGCCGACCCGGGCGACTACTACGCCGCGAACGAGTGCGGCTCCGGCACCCCGGCCGGCAACTCCTCCTGGCACGGCACCCACGTGGCCGGCACCATCGCCGCCGTCACGAACAACAACAAGGGTGTCGCGGGCATCGCGTACGGCGCGAAGATCTCCCCGGTCCGGGTGCTCGGCAAGTGCGGCGGTTACGACTCGGACATCATCGACGCGATCACCTGGGCGTCCGGCGGTACCGTTTCCGGTGTTCCCGCCAACTCCAACGTCGCCAAGGTCATCAACATGAGCCTGGGCGGCGACGGGGCCTGCACCTCGGCGACCCAGAGCGCGATCACCGCCGCCGTGAACCGGGGTACGACCGTCGTGGTGGCCGCCGGCAACGAGAGCGACAACGTGGCGAACCACTCGCCGGGCAACTGCGACAACGTCATCTCGGTCGCGGCGACCAACCGCACCGGCGCCAAGGCCTCCTACTCCAACTACGGTTCCTTCGTGGACATCTCGGCGCCCGGCGGCCAGACCAGCACCGGCACCGCGAACGGCATCCTGTCCACCCTGAACTCCGGGACCAAGACGCCGTCGAGCGAGTCGTACGCCTACTACCAGGGCACCAGCATGGCCACCCCGCACATCGCGGGCCTGGTCGCGCTGGTCAAGTCGGCGAACCCGGCGCTGAGCCCCGCGCAGATCGAGACGGCCGTCAAGAACAACGCCCGTGCCCTGCCCGGCGCCTGCTCCGGTGGCTGCGGCGCGGGTCTGGCGGACGCGGCCAGGACGGTGCAGGCGGTGAGCGGCTCCGGCGGCTCCACGGGGGGCACCACCTTCTCCAGCTCGACCGCGGTCTCGATCCCGGACAACGGTTCCGCCGTCGAGTCCTCGATCGCCGTCAGCGGCCGTACGGGCAACGCCCCGACCGCCCTTCAGGTCGGCGTCGACATCACCCACACCTACCGCGGCGACCTGGTGATCGACCTTGTCGCGCCCGACGGCACCGCCTACCGGCTGAAGGCGGCGAGTTCCTCGGACTCCGCCGACAACGTCAGCACCACCTACTCGGTGAACGCTTCCGGTGAGACCGCCAACGGCACCTGGAAGCTGCGCGTCCAGGACACGGCCGCGCAGGACACCGGCAAGCTCAACAGCTGGCAGTTGACCTTCTGAGGAAACGCGTTTCTCCCCGCGCGCGACGAACGGGCGGGCCGGCCGGTGTGGATGGACACCGGCCGGCCCGCTCTCTGTCTGTTTCTGTCTGTTTTCCGACGAGGCCATGGGAGAGCGTGGGAGGCCGTGGGCTCCGGGGGCATCGGCAAGTGCCGTTCAGGGGCAACGAGTTGCCTGTGTGTTTCCAGCCGTTTCCCCGGGAAACAAACCGGTCGCCTCGCACATGAACGCCGCCCGAAAGGTGTGCTCCGCAGGGTGCCGTGGGAACCTCGGTATGCGGTTACACGTGTCGATCGAGTGTTCCGGCATCCTGTCCTTCAGGTGCTCACAAGCGGAAACCGCGCACCCCGTCTCTTTTGATTACGTCTCGATTATGCCCCCGGTACGTTCTCTGTGGGAGGCTTCAGGTAGCAGGCCAGCGGCGGCGCACAAGTCGCGTGGGTGCAGGGGTCGTCGGCGGTCCTCACTCCCATGGCCAATACAGTCGTACCGTGAGCTATTGTGTACGGTGGGTAAGAAAAAACGGCATGACCCGTTCGTTACCGGCCCGGGAGAGTACCAGTCGATGGCGAGGCAGTTACGCGCCGAACAGACCCGCACGACGATCATCACGGCCGCCGCCGACCTGTTCGACCGGCACGGCTACGAGTCGACAAGCCTCAGTGACATCGTCGCGCACGCCCATGTCACCAAGGGCGCCCTCTACTTCCACTTCGCGGCGAAGGAGGATCTGGCCCACGCCATCATGGAGTTGCAGTCCTCGGCCTCACGCCGGATCGCCGGTGAGATCGACGACCGGGGCTACGCCTCCCTCGAAGCCCTGATGCGCCTGACGTTCGCCCTGACCCGGCTGTCGGTCGAGGGGCCGATCACCCGGGCCGGCCTGCGGCTCGCCACGGGGGGCGTGGCGGTCCGACCGCCCTTGCCGCATCCCTTCGTGGAGCTGCTGGACCTGATCTCCCGGCGGCTCGGCGGTGCGCTCAAGGAGTCCGACCTCCATCCGGACGTCGACGTCGACGTCGTGGCGCACTCCCTGGTCTGCTTCTTCGTCGGCACCCGAGTCGTCGGCCGCTCCCGTGAACCCGCCGGCCGGCTGCCCCGACGGATGGCCGAGATGTGGCACGTCCTCATCCGCGGCCTGGTACCGGTACCGCGCCGACCGCGCTATCTCACCCTCGCGGCACGGCTGGAGCGGGAGATCATGGCGGTGGTGTGAGGGGCGCGGGGCATTGTTCCGTGGCCGTGGCCCGTGGCCCGTGGCCCGTGGCCCGTAACTCTGAGTCCTTGGTTCTTCGCGCTCGGCGTTTGAGGTGAGGGGGTCGGGGCGCGTGGTCGTGGCGCGGTGACGGTCGGCCCTAGCGGTGTGCCCCCGGGATACGGTGAGCCGCATGTCCGACACCCCCGCGCCGCCCGTGATCCTCGGCGACGAGCCAGGATCGTTCCCCCACAGCGTCCTGGCCGAACGGCATCCGGCGATCATCCAGCAGGTGCGGGAGGCGTTTCCGTACGGTCCCGGCATTCACCGGAGGCTGGACGCGCTGCTCGACAGCTGCGCCAAGGGTGCGATCGAACCGCTTTCCGCCACCGCGCCCGACCGGGAACGGTGGCGGGGCTGGGGTCTCGACGCGTACGCCGGCCGATCCTGGTTCGACGTGCCCTGGCTGTGGTCGGAGAGTTACTTCTACCGTCAACTCCTCGACGCCGTGGGTTACTTCGGGCCCGGGCCCTGGCAGGGCATCGACCCGTTCCGCCCCTTCAAACTCGCCGAGCTCGACGCGCCGGAGACCGACGAGGAGTTGGCCGCGCTCGACACCCTCGAGGGCCGCCCCGTCGACGAGCGGGCCCGCGCGCTCCTGCACGGGTCCCTCTGGGGCAACCGCGCCGATCTCGGCTTCCGGCTGTCCGACGTCGAGGCGGAGAGGAGGGCCGCCGTGACGGGGTTGGTCGCCGACGACAGCGAGAGGCTGTGGTCGCTGCTGCCGGACACGTCCGAGGACGCAGGTACGGAAAACGGTTCCAGCACCGGTAGGGGCATCGGCGCAGGCGCCGGCACCCTGTGTCTGGTCGCCGACAACGCGGGACGGGAGCTGATCCCCGATCTCCTTCTGGCCGCCCATCTGCTCGCGCACGGGCGGTGCGGCCGCGTCGTCCTGCACGTCAAGCCGTACCCCTACTACGTCTCCGACGCCACCACGGCCGATGTAGTCGACGCGCTCAGGAAGCTGACGGCCGCGCGAGGATCGGCCGGCGATCACGGGCGGCGGCTCTGGGCGGCCATGGCCGACGGCACCCTCACGGTGCGCGCCCATCCGTTCTCCGCCGCCCCGCTGCCCTACGCCGCGATGCCGGACGACCTGCGGGCCGAGTTCGCGGCGGCCTCCCTGACGATCGTGAAGGGCGACCTCAACTACCGTCGTCTGGTGGGCGACAGCCGGTGGGACCCGACCACCCCGTTCGCCGACGTCACCGCCTGCTTCCCCGGCCCGGTCGCGGCCCTGCGCACCCTGAAGTCCGACGTGATCACCGGTCTGGACGCCGGGACCGAGGCCGCCCTGGTCGCCGCCGAGGGGCAGCGCTGGCGTACCGGGGGAACGCACGCGCTGATCCAGGTACGGGCGTGAAGTCCACAGGGTGACCGAGACACGGTTTCCCGCCCGATTCACGCGATGGTGTGATCATGTGTCGCCCCGCGGATGGCCGCGCGGACCCCCGGGTAGGGCCCGGCCATGACGCAACCGTTCGAACTCCCGCACTTCTACATGCCGCACCCCGCGCGCCTGAACCCGCACGTCGAGGAGGCGCGGACCCACTCGACGCAGTGGGCGCGCGACATGGGCATGCTGGAGGGGTCCGGGATCTGGGATCAGGCCGACCTGGAGGCGCACGACTACGGCCTGCTCTGCGCCTACACCCACCCCGACTGCGACGGTCCCGCGCTGTCGCTGATCACCGACTGGTACGTGTGGGTGTTCTTCTTCGACGATCACTTCCTCGACATGTTCAAGCGCACCCCGGACCGGGCCGCGGGCAAGGCGCACCTGGACCGGCTGCCGCTGTTCATGCCGCTGGACCTGTCGACGCCCGTGCCCGAGGCGCGGAACCCGGTGGAGGCGGGTCTCGCCGACCTGTGGGCGCGCACGGTGCCGGACATGTCGCAGGACTGGCGACGCCGCTTCGCCGTGGCGACCGAACACCTGCTCAACGAGTCGATGTGGGAGCTGTCCAACATCAACGAGGGGCGGATCGCCAACCCCGTCGAGTACGTCGAGATGCGGCGCAAGGTGGGCGGAGCGCCCTGGTCGGCGGGGCTCGTGGAGTACGCGACCGCCGAGGTCCCGGCCGCCGTCGCCGGGTCGAGGCCGCTCAGGGTGCTGATGGAGACCTTCTCCGACGCCGTGCACCTGCGCAACGACCTGTTCTCCTACCAGCGCGAGGTGGAGGACGAGGGCGAGAACAGCAACGGCGTGCTCGTCCTGGAGACGTTCTTCGGCTGCACGACCCAGGAGGCCGCCGACACCGTCAACGACATCCTCACCTCCCGCCTCCACCAGTTCGAGCACACCGCGTTCACCGAAGTGCCCGCGGTGGCCCTGGAGAAGGGCCTCACACCCGACGAGGTCCTCGCGGTCGCCGCCTACACCAAGGGCCTGCAGGACTGGCAGTCCGGCGGCCATGAATGGCACATGCGCTCCAGCCGCTACATGAACAAGGGCGCCACCTCCGAGGCGCCCTGGCAGAAGCTGACCGGCCCCGGCACCTGTGCCGCCGACGTCGGCGCGCTGCTCGCCTCGGCCGCCGCCGAACGCCTGCGTGCGTACGCGCACGTGCCGCACCAGAAGGTCGGCCCGTCACTGCTGCCCGACTTCCACATGCCCTTCCAGGTGGAGTTGAGCCCGCACCTGGAGGCGTGCCGCCCGCGTCTGACGGCCTGGATGCACCGGATGGGCATGCTGGAGGAGGGCGTCTGGGACGAGGACAAACTCGCCGCCTACGACCTCCCGTTGTGCTCGGCCGGCCTCGACCCGGACGCCACCGCGGAGGCACTCGACCTCAGCGCCGCGTGGCTCGCCTGGGGCACCTACGGCGACGACTACTACCCGCTCGTCTTCGGCATCCGTCGCGATCTGGCCGCCGCCCGCCTGACCACGGCCCGGCTGTCCGCCTGTATGCCCGTCGACGGCGAGGAGGCGCCCGTCGTCCCCGTCAACGGCATGGAGCGCGGTCTGATCGACCTGTGGGCGCGCACCACCGCGGACATGACCCCCGACCAGCGGCGCACCCTGCGCGACGCGGTCGACGTCATGACCGAGAGCTGGGTGTGGGAGCTGTCCAACCAGCTTCAGAACCGTGTCCCCGACCCGGTCGACTACCTGGAGATGCGCCGCGCCACCTTCGGCTCCGACCTCACGCTGAGCCTGTGCCGCATGGGCCAGGGCCCGGCCGTCCCGCCGGAGGTCTACCGCAGCGGTGTCGTCCGCTCGCTGGAGAACGCCGCCGTGGACTACGCGTGCCTCACCAACGACGTCTTCTCGTACCAGAAGGAGATCGAGTACGAGGGCGAGATGCACAACGCGATCCTCGTCGTGCAGAACTTCTTCGGCTGTGACTACCCGACCGCGCTCGGCATCGTCCATGACCTGATGACCCAGCGCATGCAGCAGTTCGAGCATGTCGTCGCGCACGAACTGCCGGTCCTCTACGACGACTTCGACCTCTCGCCCGAGGCGCGCGAGGCTATGGGGCACTACGTCGCCGACCTTCAGAACTGGCTGGCCGGCATCCTGCACTGGCACCGCGAGGTCGACCGCTACAAGTCCGCGTACCTGGCCCGCCGCACCCATGGCTTCCTGCCGGACTCCGTGCCGCCGGTGCCCCTGTCACAGCTGTCGGTCTCCGCGCTCTCCTACGGCTGACGCTCCTTGCGGGAGGCGTGCTCGACCGCGGCTCGCGCCAGTGCCCGGACGACCGGGTGCGGGCGCGAGCCGTCGCCGGACAGCTCCGGCTGGAAGAGGGAGGCCAGGAAGAAGGGATGGCCCGGCAGCTCGGCGATCCGGACCTGGCCGCCCTCGTCGTGGCCGGAGAAACGCAGGCCGTGGGCGCGCAGGGTGTCGAGGTGGCGGGAGGGGCCGTACGCGCAGAAGTAGCGCTCGACCGTGCGCTCCGAGCCGATCACGGACTGGGCGAGCGACCCCGGCTCGATCGTCACGACGCCCTCGTGGCCCACGAGCGAACAGGCCAGGGGCTCGATGAGCAGGTCGTCCGCCTCGGGGTCGTTCTCGGCGTGCGCCGCTCGCGACAGTCCGCAGACGTTGCGGGCGTACTCCAGGAGGGCGTGCTGGAAGCCGCCGCAGGTGCCGAGGAACGGGATGCCCTCCTCGCGCGCCGTGCGGATCGCGGACAGGACGCCCGCCTCGCTGTGGTAAGGGCTGCCCGGCACCACCCACACCGCGTCGAATCCACGCACCGCGCCCTCGGCCTCCGCCTCCTCGGAGGGGATCCAGTAGGCGTCCAGGACGAGCCGGTCCCGGGCGGCGAGAGCGTCCATCAGGAGCGGGACGCGGGTGTGCGAGACGACGTTCGGGGAGCGGTCGCCGACCAGGGCGACCTTGGCGATATGAGCGGTGGTGTCGGTCATGCCGCCCATCCTGGGGGCGGCCCGGACTTCACGTCCAACGATGATTCATGCACCCTCGATAAGCAGAACTGATGCCGCCTGCGACCCTGGGCGCATGGATCCGCATCTGCTGCGCACCTACGTCACCGTCGCACGCCTCGCCTCGTTCTCCGAAGCCGCCCGGGAACTCGGCTACACCCAGTCCGCCGTCTCCCAGCACATCGCGGCCCTCGAACAGGACCTCGGCGCGCCGCTGCTCACCCGCCGGCCCGTCCTCCCCACCACCGTGGGCGAGCGGCTGCTCGAACACGCGGGACCGCTGCTGCTGCGTCTGGACGCGGCCCGCGCGGACGTCGTCCGGATCGCCTCGGCGCCCTCGCACGGGCTGACCCTGGCCGGTTCGCCTGCCGCCCTCGGCCCGGCCGCCCTCGCCGCGCTCCCGCCCGCCGGTGTGACGCTGCGGGTGCTCGGCCGCGACGCCGCTGCGCCGCGGTCGCCGAGGGCACGGCCGACGTGGGCCTCGTCGACGGGCTGGCCGCGCCCAGCGACCCGCTCCGGCTGCCCGACGTCGCGCCGCTGACCACGTACGGCGTCGGCGAGGAGCCGGTCCGCGTCCTGCTGCCCGCCGGCCACCCGCTGGCCCGGCGCAGCGGGCTGCGCCTCGGCGACCTCGCCGACGCACGCTGGCTGGACGCCCCCGACGCCGGGCTGCCGCTGCCCCAGCTGCGGGCCGCGAACGGCGGCCACGGCTTCCGTCCGGCCCTGCGCTACGACGGCACCGACCTCCGCGTCCTGACCGCCCTGGTGGCCGCCGGCCACGGCCTCACCCTGCTGCCCCGCGCGGTGGCGGCCGATGTCCCGGGCACGGCCGCCGTCCCGGTCGCCGGGCCCCGGGTCGTGCACCGGGTCGAACTCGTGTACGCGGGTGCGCCGTCGGGTGCGGCGCGGAAGCTGGTGGAGACGCTGTCCACCCGCCCGTGACCCGCGCCGCGGCCGACTCATACCGCTCCTGACCCTGGGTCAGTCTCACTCGTTCGTGGCTCGTGGTGCGCCGGTGCGCCGGGTAGAGCACCAGCCGGAGGCGATCCATGGAACAGACAGCGTTGCGACCCAAGCCCATGCCCGGTTCCGAGCCCGGCGGCGGTTCCGAGCCCGGCGGCGGTGCCGGGCCCGGCGGCGGTGCCGGGCCGGGCGGCCAGGGCCGGCGCCCGCACGCCGCGCGCCGCCGCGGCCGGCGGCTGACGACCCTGCTGTTCGGCCTGTTCGCAGCCGCCGTCCTGGTCCTGTCCGGCGTCGGACTCGGCACCGTCGGGGCGACGGTGATCGGCATGAGCAGACTGGCCGAGCTCCAGCGGCAGGCGGGGCCGGGCGTGCCGGACCCACCGGGCGCCGCGTCCGCCCGGGGCCGGCCGAGCCCGGCCGCGCCGGGCGGTACGACCGGGCCGGCCGCCGCGTCGCGGCGCGCACCGGACGCCACCCTGGGCCTGGAGGCCGTGGACGCGGAGAAGGCGGGCGCCGAGATCGTCGCCGTCCACATCCCCGGTCCCGGCTACACGGCGGGCCTGGTCCGCGGTGACGTCCTGCTGAGGTTCGGCGGCACCAGGATCGACTCGGCGACGGACCTCGCCCGGGCGGTCGACGAGGCTCACCCCGGCAAAGGGGTCGGACTGACGGTGCGTCATCGAGGCGGCGGATACGGGAGGCTGACGGTGATCCCCGGCATCGTCACATGAGCGGGGGCTCGACGCGGTCGCCCGTACCGCCCGGCCGCCGACGCCCGGCCGTCGCCACCGCCGGGCGGACCACTGGTCAGGGCGGGCGCCGCCACGTCACCATGAGCGCCATGCTGACCTCCCTCCCGGTCTTTCTGGGCGCCTGCACCCTCGTCGCCGCCTCACCCGGGCCGAGCGCCGTGCTCATCGTCAAGCAGTCGCTGCGCGGCCGTCGCGCGGGCTTCCTGACGGTGCTCGGCAACGAGAGACCGGTGTGTTCGTCCGGGGCGTCGTCGCCGCGTTCGGCCTGACGGCCCTGCTGACCGCCTCCCAGGCGCCGACGACGTGCTGCGCGTCGTCGGCGCCGGCGTGCTGGTCTGGTTCGGCGTCCAGGCGCTGCGGCGCTCCCGCCGGACCGAGGAGGCCGGCGCGGGCGCGCAGGGCGACGGTGGCAGGGAGGGCGCCGAGCAGAGCGGCTGGGCCTCCTGCCGGGGCGGACTGCTGCCGAACCTCGCCAATCCGAAGGCGGCCGTCTTCGCCCCGTCCTTCCTGCCGCAGTTCGTGCCGGAGGGCGCCCCGCACCTGCCGGCCCTGGTGGGGCTCGCCGTCCTCCGGGCGGTCTACGCGGTCGGCTACTACAGCCTCTGCGTGTGGTTCGTCGGCCGGATGAAGGCCGTCCTGTCCCGGGCCGGGGCACGCCGCCGCCTGGAGCGGGTCTTCGGCGGTGTCTGGCCGCTGCTCGGCCCGCGCATGGCCCTGGACGGCTGACCCGGGCCGGTCACCCGCCCGAAACCCGTGTCGACCGGCTCGCGCGACCCCCGCCGTACGGGCAGGATGCTGCCCGTGGCCATCACGTCCGCTGCACCACGTCCGTCACACGTCAGTCGCCACGTCCTTTCTGGGAGGCCCGGATGACCGGCACCGCGTCCTTCACCGCCGACGACTACCGGGCCCGCATGGAGCGGGCCGCGCGCGAGGCCGCCGACGCCGGACTCGCCGGACTGCTCGTGGCGCCCGGACCCGACCTCGTATGGCTCACCGGCTACGCGCCCACCGCCGCCACCGAACGGCTCACCCTGCTCGTCCTCGCCCCCGGCCACGCCCCCGTCCTCGTCGTGCCGACGCTGGAGGCCCCCGACGCCGCGAAGGCGGCCGGCGCCCCGGCGCTCACCCTGCGGGACTGGACCGACGGCAAGGACCCCTACGCCGCCACCGCCGCCCTCCTCGACACGGGCGGCCGGTTCGGGATCAGCGACAACGCCTGGGCGATGCACCTGCTGGGCCTCCAGAAGGCCCTGCCCGCGACCTCCTACGCCTCGCTCACCGACGCCCTGCCGATGCTGCGCGCCGTCAAGGACGCGGCGGAGCTGGAGCTGATGGCGGCCGCGGGAGCGGCCGCGGACCGGGCGTTCGAGGAGATCCGGAAGGTTCCCTTCGGCGGGCGCCGGGAGAGCGAGGTCGGCGCCGACCTCGCCGGCCTGCTGCGCCGGTTCGGGCACTCCCAGGTCGACTTCACCATCGTCGCCTCGGGGCCCAACGGCGCCAACCCGCACCACGAGGCCGGCGACCGGGTCATCGAACACGGCGACATGGTCGTCCTGGACTTCGGCGGCCTCAAGGACGGCTACGGCTCCGACACCTCCCGCACCGTGCACGTCGGCGAACCCACCGACGAGGAGCGCCGGGTCCACGACCTCGTGCGCGAGGCCCAGGAGGCGGGGTTCAATGCGGTCCGGCCGGGCGTCGCCTGCCAGGAGGTCGACCGGGCCGCCCGCGCGGTCATCGCCGCCGCCGGCTACGGCGAGTACTTCGTCCACCGCACCGGCCACGGCATCGGCGTCACCACCCACGAGCCGCCGTACATGATCGAGGGCGAGGAGCGGCCCCTCGTGCCCGGCATGTGCTTCTCCGTGGAGCCCGGGGTGTACCTGCCGGGCCGGTTCGGCGTACGCATCGAGGACATCGTCACCGTCACCGAGGACGGCGGCCGCCGTCTCAACGACACCACCCGCGAGCTGGTCATAGTGGACTGACCCACCTCCAGGAGTCCCGGCATCCCACCCGAACGGCGACGGCGCGACCATGACCCAGGCACCGACACCCACCGCGGACACCGTCCGCCGACTGGTCCGCGCGCTCCTCGACGAGGGCGGCGCGAGCGGCTCCGGACCGGAGGTACGGCCCGTCGTCGAGGGCGGCACGCCCTCCACCTGGTGGGTCGGCACCCGCCACGTGCTGCGCCTCGCGACCGACCGTGAGACGACCCTGCGCCGCCGCCGCGAACTGCGGCTGCGCGACCTCGTCCGCCCGCACCTCCCGGTCGCCGTGCCCACCAGCGTCGCGCACGGCGAGTGGTCGCCCGGCCTGGTGTACACCCTCGACACCAAGCTGCCCGGCGGCACCGCCGAGGAGCACGACGTGTCGGCCGTCGGCGAGGCCGACCTCGCCGGACTGCTCCGCGGGCTGCGCGAGGTGCCGCCCCGGCAGGCCGAGGCGCTCGGCGTGCCGCGCACCGCCCCGCGCTCCCTGGAGGCGCTGCGCCGGATGGCCGTGGCCGCCGCCGCACGTCTCGCCCGCGCCGACGAGTTCGACCCGGCCCGCCTCCACCAGCTCACCTCGCCCGGCGCGGCCCAGCTGGCCGCCCAGCCGGGCACCGCCGTCCTCGTCCACCACGCACTGTGGGGCGAGCACCTCGTGGTGAGCGCCGACGGCCGGGTGCGCGGTGTCCTCGACTGGACCGGCGCGGTCCTCGGGGATCCCGCCGAGGACGTCGCCGGGCTCGCTCTCGCCGTCGGTTCCGGCGCCGCCGTCCGGGCCGCCACCCTCGCCGGTTACGGAGCCCGCCCCTGCCTGCGCGGCCTGTGGCTGGCCCGCTGCGACACCGTCGTCCGCCTCGCGGAACGCCTCGACGGCCGTACCACCGGCCCACGGGACGCCGAAGCGCTCACCCTCCCACGGGTCCGGCTGGGACGCGCGTGGGAGGCGATCCTGCTGGAGCGGGTGACGGAGTTCCGCGAGGAGGGGGAGGGCGGCGCGGCCGACGAGGAGGGCTGAGGGAAGGGGACAGGGGGGACGGGGCCGGGCGACGGAGACCGCGCAGCCGCCCTCTGCCCCCGCGCCGGGGTTCCTCAGTCCTGCCGCAGCACCACGCACGACTCGCCGGGCACGTGCAGCAGCCCGTCCAGGCCCGGTACGTCCACCGGGTCCCAGCTGACGAGTACGCGGGCCGGACGCGGGCCCAGGGGGATCGCGGCCGGCTCCTTGCCGAGGTTGACGGCCACCCGGACGTCGCCGCGCCGGAACGCCAGCCAGCGGGCCTCCGTGTCGTAGGCGACCTTGATGTCGGCCAGATCCGGATCGGTGAGGTCCGCGGTCGCGTGCCGCAGCGCGATCAGCTCGCGGTACCAGGCCAGCACGCGCGCGTGGGGCTCGCGTTCCGGCTCCGACCAGTCCAGGCACGAGCGCTCGCGCGTCGCCGGGTCCTGCGGGTCGGGCACGTCCTCCTCGGCCCAGCCGTGCGCCGCGAACTCCCGCCGCCTGCCCCGCCGTACGGCCTCCGCGAGCTCCGGGTCGGTGTGGTCGGTGAAGTACTGCCAGGGTGTGCCCGCCGCCCACTCCTCGCCCATGAAGAGCATCGGCGTGAACGGCGCGGTCAGGGTCAACGCGGCCGCGCAGGCCAGCAGGCCGGGGGAGAGGGACGCCGAGAGGCGGTCGCCCTGGGCGCGGTTGCCGACCTGGTCGTGGGTCTGGCCGTACCCGAGGAGCCGGTGCGCGGGCAGGCGGGTGCGGTCCAGCGGGCGGCCGTGACGCCGGCCACGGAAGCCGGAGTACGTGCCGTCGTGGAAGAAGCCGCCGGTGAGGGTCTTGGCGAGCGCGGCGAACGGGGCGCGCGCGAAGTCGGCGTAGTAGCCCTGGGACTCGCCGGTGAGCGCGGTGTGCAGGGCGTGGTGGAAGTCGTCGTTCCACTGCGCGTGCAGGCCCAGACCGCCCGCCCGGCGGGGCGTGATCAGCCGCGGGTCGTTCAGGTCGGACTCGGCGACCAGGAGCAGCGGCCGGCCGGTCTCCGCGGCGAGGGCGTCCACCGCCGCCGACAGCTCCTCAAGGAAGTGGCACGCGCGCGTGTCCGCCAGCGCGTGCACCGCGTCCAGCCGCAGCCCGTCGAGCCGGTAGTCGCGCAGCCAGGCCAGCGCGCTGCCCAGCAGATAGGCGCGTACCTCGTCCGAGCCGGGCGCGTCCAGATTGATGGCGGCGCCCCACGGCGTGTGGTGGGTCCGCGTGAAGTACGGGCCGAACTCGGGCAGGTGGTTGCCGGACGGGCCCAGGTGGTTGTGCACCACGTCCAGGACGACGCCCAGGCCGAGCGCGTGGGCCCGGTCGACGAACCGCTTCAGCGCCTCGGGACCGCCGTACGGCTCGTGCACCGCCCACGGCGACACCCCGTCGTATCCCCAGCCGTGCCGGCCGGGGAACGCGCACAACGGCATCAACTCGACGTGGGTGACGCCGAGTTCGGCGAGGTGGTCCAGGCGCTCCGCGGCCGCGTCCAGCGTCCCCTCGGGGGTGTACGTGCCCACGTGCAGCTCGTAGAGGACCGCGCCCGGCAGCGGGCGGCCGGACCACCGGGTACGCCACTCGTAGCGGGCCTGGTCGACGACCGCGCTCAGCCCGTCCGGGCCGTCCGGCTGACGGCGCGAGCGGGGATCGGGGCGGACGGGTCCGTCGTCCACCGCGAACCCGTACCGCGTGCCGTCGACGGCGTCGGCCTCTGTCGTCCACCACCCCGCCCGCTCCTGATCGCGCGCCAACGCGCGGGTGACGCCGTCGCACTGGAGCGTCACACGTTCGGCCTGCGGTGCCCACACCTCGAACTGCACGGACGGTTCCCCTTCGTCTGCTCACCGTGATGTAGCCCGTCGCGTCCATCGTGCTCCACCCGCGATCAATCCGCTTTTGGAACACTCCCATTGGCGGCACGCGCGCGTGCCGGGCGTTCTCGCGTCTTCTGGACACCCGGGGCCCGCTGACCGACAATCACCACCGTGACGTCGTCCTTCGAGTTCAACACGTACCCCGCGCGGCTGTCCGACGTGGAGCGCGACCGGGCGCTGAAGGTGCTGCGTGACGGCGTCGCCATGGGGCGACTGTCGCACGACACGTTCATCCGGCGCATGGAGCTCGCTCTTGTCGCGCGCCGCTCCGACGAGCTGGCCGTCCTCACCGCCGACCTGCCCCGGGAGAACCGCCTCTCACGGGCGGTCTTCGGTACCGTCGAGGCGGTCTCCGGCTTCACCGTCCGGCTGCGCAGGGCCTGGCAGGCCGAGCGGCTGCCCAAGCTGCTGCTGCCGCACCCCGGCACCGAGAGCGCGCTGCGGATCGGCCGCGATCCCGCGAGCGGCCTCAGGCTGACCCACGAGAGCGTCTCGCGCGTGCACGCCGAACTCAGCCGCCAGGGCGGGATGTGGGTGCTGCGCGACCTCGGCTCCACCAACGGCACCACGGTCAACGGACGTCGTGTCATCGGCGCGGCCGTGGTCCGCGAGGGCGACCAGGTCGCCTTCGGCCGGATGGCCTTCCGCCTCTCGACGAACTGACCCACGGAACCGGCCCCGGACCGGCCCCGTCCGCCGCCCCGTCGGGCTCGCTCGGCCCGTCGGGCCGCTTGCGGCCCGTCGAACCGTGGCGCCCCGGCGGGCCGACGGGGCCTCCGGGCTCGCACGAGTGGTCACCGTCCGCTCAGGTCCGCACGCGTACCGCGGTGTTGACGTACCCCCGGCCCATGACTCACTGTGCGTACACCGGACACGCCAGGTGAACCGACGGCGCCGCCTTGTGGGAGGTGTGCCCTGCCGCCCCTCCTCCGCTACCCGACCGTGGACGAACTCGCGGCCCGCGCGGCCGCGCTCGCCGTCCGTGGTTCCGGGGACGTCCGGCTGCGCCGCGTCGGCGTCTCGCGCGCGGGCTCGCCGCTGTGGCTGCTGTCCGTCGGCCGGGGCGCCCGCCAGGCCCTCGTCGTCGCCGGACCGCACGCCAACGAGCCCGTCGGCGGCGCCACCGTCCTGCGGCTGGCCGAACGCGTCCTCGCCGACCCGCGGCTCACCGTCGGCGCCGACGCCACCTGGAACCTGCTGCTCTGCCTCGACCCCGACGGCCTGCGCCGCAACGAGGGGTGGCTGACCGGCCCCTACAGCCTCGGCCGCTACTTCCGTAACTTCTTCCGGCCCGGCTTCCTGGAGCAGCCCGAGTGGCTGCCCGAGGGCGCTGCCGCCGCCGCGCTGCCGGAGACCCGTGCGCTGCTCCGTCTGCAGGACGAACTGAAACCCTTCTTCCAGTGCTCGCTGCACGGCGTCGACGTCGGCGGCGCCTTCGTGGAACTCACCCGCGACCTCCCCGGACTCTCCCGGCGCGTCGCCCACGCCGCCGCCCGTCTCGGCATCCCCCGCGAACTCGGCCCCTACGACACCCTGTACTGGCCGCGTCTGGAACCCGCCGTCTACCGGATCCCGCCCCCGCGCCCGCGTGATCTGGCCGCCGCGATCACCGAGGCCGCCGTCGAGTCGACCTGGTACCACCCGCACCGGCACGGCACGGTGACCGCGGTCGTCGAGGCGCCGATGTGGGGCGTCGCCGCCGTCGAGGACGGCTCCCCGCCCGCCGACCGGGACGCGGTACTGCGTGCCGTGAGCTCTGCCCTGCGCCATGACGCGCGGTTGCTGGAACGTATCCTCGCGCGGGTGCGGCCCCACCTCGCCGGCACCCCCGACGCGGCCCGTCTGCTCGCCCCGGTCGACGACTATTTACTGGTCTGCCCCGGTCTCGCGGACGCCTGGGACCCCGCCACCGCCGACCCCGCCCGCCCGCTGCCCTCGCTCAGCACCGCCCATCTGACCGCGCTGCGCATCGCCGGCCGCCGGATCGCCGTCCGCACGGCGGGTCTGCTGCACCAGCTCGTCATCGGCGCCGGACGTGATCCCGCCGGCGCGCTGCCGGAGCTGGACGGGCTCATCGACGCGTGGTGCGCCGGGTACCAGGAGGAGTGCGGGGCGCGCTGGATTCCCGTCGCGCGCCAGGCGGAGTACCAGGCGCGGGTCGTGTTCGCCGCGTTCGAGCTGGCCGGCCGCCGCGCCGCCGAGCCCGCGGGTGCCCGTTCGGGTGAGTCGGACTGGGGTACACAGCCGGCCGTGCCGATGCATCGGGAATGACGTACTTCCTCACCTGTCTCCGGTCGGCGAAAGCCGTACGGCGCGCGCTCCCGGCCGCGGCCGCCCTCCTTCTCGCCGCCGGCGCCGCCCCGGCCCTGGCGGCCTCCCACGACGCCCTTCCCGGCAACTGGCTCCAGCTCACCGTCACCCGCGGCGACGCCCGCTCCAGCGACACCCGAGGCACCCTGCTGCTGTGCGACCCGCCCCAGGGTCACGCCCGCGCCGCGGAGGCCTGCGACGTCCTGGCGAAGGCCGACGGGGACGTCGGCGCCCTCACGTCGGACGGCAGCCGCATCTGCCCGCTCGTGTACGCGCCGGTGACGGTCCGCGCGCAGGGGCAGTGGAACGGGCGCCCGGTCGACTACGAGCACACCTTCGGCAACGACTGCGAGCGGGAGGCGCTGACCGGAGCGGTGTTCGCCCTGGACGACCAGGAGGTGCCCGAGGTCTGACCCGGCCAGGACGGCTGCGGGCACCCGCGCGTGCCCGCAGCCACCGCTCCGCCTGCCATGCCGCCTGCCCCGCCGCCCGTCATGCCGCCCGTTCGCGCGCGTGCAGGGCCGCCGCGACGACCGTCCGGGACTGGTGCTCGACCTGGTGCTCCAAGGGCACCCAGCGGGCCCGGAAGCGATAGGCGAAGGCGTCGCTCCAGGTCTCGACGAGCTGTTCCAGGCGCGGGGCGGCGTGGTCGTCGCTCTCCTGGAGCACCCGCCACAGCATCGCGGCCGCCCGCAGGGGCAGCCGGCGGGCGAAGGCGTCCACGCTGCCGACGTACGCCATCGTCGTGTCGGCCGGCGGGGTGTCCGTCCAGTCCGCGGCCAGCCCCGGCACCAGCTCCAGCGCCCACTTCGCCGCCCGCAGCAGGGGCCCGTCGACGCCCTCCAGCCGCGGCAGCGCCTCGACGAGCACCCGCTCCACCTCCGTGGTGTCCCGCAGCAGCCGCTGCGCCAGCCGCCGTATCGCCGCGGCCGGGGCGGGATGCGGGGCGGGGTCGTCCACCATGTCGCTCGCCCACATCGGCACCTCCACCACCGCGGTCAGACCGCCGTAGCGATGGGCGTGGTACCAGGTGCTGTGCCGTGCGTCGTCCGGCATGCTCGGGTACGCCGCCTCCGTCCCGGCGGCCGGCATCACGTGCACGCCGGGCCCGGAGGCGGGCCAGCCCGCCGCGTCGGAGGCGCCCGTCTCCACCGGGATGTGCAACTGGGCCGCGGACTTGACGAAGGGCTCGGCGAGACCCGGGATGTCCTTGGTCAGCTGCACCCAGCTGCCGCCCAGATCGGTGCCGTGCAGCGTCACCTGGAGGTAGGGCCGCAGCTCGTCGATGACCCGGGTCAGCGCGCGTGTCTCGGGAGGCAGCCGGTCCGGCGGCAGCACGGCGGGGGACCACTCCGGCTGTTCCGGACCGGCGGGCCGGAAGAAGCCGAGGTGGTACTCCAGCAGGCTGCGCGGCGCCGGGGTCACATGCAGGCTCGCCCCGTCCGGGTCCGCGCACAGCAGGAAGTGCCAGGACGTTCCGTCCCGCAACTCCCGCTCCTGTACGACCCGTTCGGCGAGTGCCAGCAGCGTCGAGCCGCCGGTCGGCTCGTTGGCGTGGGCGCCCGCGACGACGAGCACGGCCCGCCGGGCGTGTCCCACGGACAGCAGGTGCAGGGGCCGGCCCGCACGGGAGACGCCCACCTGGCGCAGCGCGCACATCCCGGGCTGGTGAGCGGCCAGCACCCGGACGGAAGAAGTCAGTTCGGCCACCGTGGGGTAGCGCAGCTCCGGCAGGAGACTCACCCCCGTATTCGTCCGCCCGGCCTTCGCATCCGCAGTACCCCATGCTCTCTGGGAACTGTCAAGAACGCCTGGGGGGAGGCTCCAGGGGGCGCTCGGATGCGTGCGCCGGCGGAGGGTACGACCGTTCCGTCCTCACTCCTTGTGCCCCCTCCCGGCTCCGGCAGACCTCGCGGGCGGGGCCGGGGGCCAGGGAACCTGAGCGAGGAGAGGAACGATCGTCTCCTCCTCGAAGTCGAGGTGGGCGTTCAACTCCCGCGACATCGAACCCAGTTCGGTATGGAAGCGCTCGGGGTCGGCGATGGCGACGCCCGCCAGCAGGGTCACCAGTTCGTCCTGGATACGTGCGACCTTGCGATGTTCCTCGGTGAGCCGGGCGAAGGTGCCGGCCAGGTCGGGGTGGTGGCGGGCCATCGTGGGGAACACATGCGCGTCCTCGCTGACGTGGTGGAACCGCAGCGCCTGACAGAACGCCAGGCAGCGCTGCCGGATCTGCAGCCCGAGGCCCGGAGCGGGCGGCTCCCCGGGTCCCTGGTGGGCCGCACGGGCGGCGAAGTGGGCGTCGGCCTGCGCCGCCACCTGACGCAACTGGCCCCGCAGCCAGGTGTGCACCTCCATGATCTTGTCGGCGAGGGTGCGGACCTCGAGGGGGCCCTCCCAGCCGTCGGGCTCGGCCGGCTCCAGCACGACGACCGGCAGGGGACGGGCGGTGCGGGCCTGGTGGTCGCCGTATCCCGGAGCGGCCCGTACGGCGTGCTCGAAGAGTTCCTCGCGCCGGGCTCCCTCGGCGGGCACCGCGAGGGCCTGGAACGTCTCGGTGCCGAGCTCCACCCGCACCACGGGATGGGCGAGCAGGTTGCGGTACCAGTGGGGGTGGTTCGGGGCGCCGAGGTTGGACCCGACGACCAGGAGCGAGTCGCCGTGGCGGACGTAGCCGAGCGGAGTGGTCCGCTCGGTCCCCGACCTGGCGCCGGTGGTCGTCAGCAGGAGCAGGTCTCCCCCTTCGAAGGGGCCGCCGGCCTTCCCGCCGCCTGCGCGGAACTGCTCGATGACGGATTCATTGAACGACGTGGGCATACGGGTGGGTCTCTCCGGAGGTCACGGCGAGCGTGCGCACGGCACGCAGCGCAGGGCGGGGCACACGGGGGGTGCCGGGAAAGGTGAAGGCAAGCGCCAAAGAGGAAGCGCGAAGGAGGAAGCGCACGGAAGAAGCGCGAGCGCGCGGAGGAAGGGCGAAGCCGACCTGCGTGAGCGCTGCGTCAGCTGCGGGGCGCGGAGTGTGAACTCATGGCGTGTCCCTCGAGGAAAGGGTGTTCGCCCGACCGCCGGCCGGCCCACTGCTCATTGACCGGCGTCACACGACACCGCCTCCATTACATGCACCCGACCGTCACCTGTCAACGCCGGAGACCAACGCTGTGGAGCAACGCCCCCGATCACCCCCGCGGCCTCACTCCGCCCGCTCCAGCAGCGCCACCGGCACCTGCTCGAACAGTTCCGCCACGCGCGCGTGGCCCGTGAACTCCCGCTCGGGAGCCAGGACGTCGACCCACGTCCCCGGGGGCAGCGCCAGCCGGGTCCCGCGCCAGCCGCCCGCCTGCGCCAGCCGCAGCGACAGCCGCGTCACGGCCGTCACCACCCGGCCCGAGCGCGCGAACGCCAGACAGTGGGCCGCGGCCGCTCCCTCGGCGGGCAACGGCTCGTACGACGCGGAGTCCCCGAAGACCTCCGGCCGCCGCCGGCGCAGCCGCAGCGCGGCGGCGGTGAGCGTGCCCTTGACGCCGGGATCCTCCGGCGGGAACCGCACCGGGCGCCGGTTGTCCGGGTCCACCAGCGCCCGGTACTCGCTCTCCGTGCCCTGGTAGACGTCCGGCACCCCGGGCATCGTCAGATGCACCAGCGCCGTACCGAGCACGTTCGCACGGATGTACGGCTCCAGCGCGCCGCGCAGCGCGGCCACCCGCTCACCCGGCGCCCCGCACGGCCCCGCCGCCACGAACGCGGCCACCGCCTCCTCGTACGCCGGCTCCTGCTCCGTCCAGCTCGTGTACAGTCCCGCCTCGCGCGCGTGCTTGAGCAGCGTCTCCTGGACGCGCTCCGGGGCCGCCGGGCCGAGTCCGAACACCGTCTGCCAGGCCGCCCACGCCAACTGCCCGTCCGGTACGCCCTCCTCCTCGCGGGTGACCTCCGCCAGGAGGTCCGCCCAGCGCCTCGGGCACTCGGTGAGCACGGCGAGCGCGGCGCGCACGTCGGCGCTGCGCTTGGTGTCGTGCGTCGACACGACCGTCCCGGAGGCCGGCCAGTCGCGCTGCACGCGCGCGCAATAGGCGTGGAAGCCGGCCGGGGACACTCCCGGGGCGCCCGGGTCGCCGCCCACCTCGTTCGCCGCCGACAGCGGCACGTACCGGTAGAACGCCGTGTCCTCCACCGACTTGGCGCGCAGGGCGGACGCCGTCTGCGCGAACCGCGCCCGGAAGTCCGCCCCCGACGGTCCCTCCCCGCCGAGCACCAGTCCCCGCACCACGTCGACGGCGCCCGCCTCCTCCGCCACGACGAACGCCCGCCGTGCCTGAGCGGCCGCCTCCTCGGTGACGACGGCGGCCGGGTCGCCCGAGGTGTACGGCCGGTAGACCTCCAGGCGTACGAGCAGCTCCACCAGCGCCGTCCGCAGCGCCCAGGGGGCCCGGTCGCGCAGCGCGGGGTCGCCCGACGCGGCGCACACCCGGACCGCCGCCCGCGTCAGCCGGTCCGTCTCGGCCGCCAGTTCGTGGGTGAGCACCCCGTACGCCGCCCGCCGTACCGTCGCCGCCCAGTCGCCGCCCCGGTCCGTCCGGGGGGCCGCGAAGTGCCGGTAGCGGGCCAGCAGCTCTCCGGCCCCCTCCGGGTCCGTGAAGAGGCCGTCGACGTGGCGCAGGGCGTCGTAGCCGGTGGTGCCCGCCACGGGCCAGGAGTCCGGCAGCCGCTCCCCGTCGGCCAGGATCTTCTCGACGACCGTCCAGCGGCCGCCGCTCGCCGTGTGCAGCCGCTCCAGGTAGGCGTCGGGGTCGGCGAGGCCGTCGGGGTGGTCCACGCGCAGCCCGTCGACGACGCCCTCGCGCAGCAGCCGCAGGATCGTGCCGTGGGTGGCCTCGAACACCTCCGGGTCCTCCACCCGCACCCCGATGAGCTCGGAGATGCTGAAGAAGCGCCGGTAGTTCAGCTCGGTGCGGGCCAGCCGCCACCACACCGGCCGGTACCACTGGGCGTCCAGCAGCCGCGGCAGCGGCAGCCCCTCGGTGCCCTCGCGCAGCGGGAGGACGTGGTCGTAGTAGCGCAGTACGTCGCCGTCCACCCGCAGGTGCGCCAGCTCCGTCCCGACGGGGCCGCCGAGCACCGGGAGCAGCACCTGGCCGCCCTGCGCCTCCCAGTCGATGTCGAACCAGCGCGCGTACGGCGACTTCGGCCCCTCCCGCAGCACCTCCCACAGGGCGTGGTTGTGACGCGGGGCCATCGCCATGTGGTTCGGCACGATGTCCACCACCAGCCCGAGCCCGTGCTCCCGCGCGGTGCGCCCCAGCGCCCGCAGCCCCTCCTCGCCGCCCAGCTCCGCACGCACGCGCGTGGGATCCACGACGTCGTAGCCGTGCGGGGAGCCCGGTACGGCCTCCAGGACGGGGGACAGGTGCAGATGCGAGACGCCGAGCGAGGCCAGGTACGGCACGGCCGCCGTCGCCGCCCGGAACGGGAACTCGGGCTGGAGCTGCAACCGGTAGGTCGCCGTGGGCGGCACGGGAACGGAGGCGTCACGTCGCTCAGGGGTCATGACCACCTACGTACCCGTCCCGCGGCGTTTCGTGTCACACCCCCCTCCGGGCGGGTCGCGCCCGCGCCCTCCACGGATCGGCTAGGTCGGCCGCTGGAGCACCGTCATGCTTCGGTCCACCAGCGTCAGCCGGGCCCCGGCCTGCACCTTCGGGCCCGTGCCCGGCGCCGGCGCATCCGGGCTCCCGGTGTCCACGACCACCTGCCACTGCCGCCCGTGGTCGACCGGCACCACGAACTCCATCGGCTTGGCGGAGGCGTTGAACATCAGCAGGAAGGAGTCGTCGGTGATCCGTTCGCCGCGCGCGCCCGGCTCGGAGATCGCGTTGCCGTTGAGGAACACCGACAGCGCGGACGCCTGTGCCCGGTCCCAGTCCCGCGGCGCCATCTCCTTGCCCTCGGGAGTGAACCAGGCGATGTCCGACAGCTCGTCGTGCGTGCCCTCCACCGGCCGGCCGTGGAAGAAGCGGCGCCGCCGGAAGACGGGATGCTCCTTGCGCAGCCACACCAACGCGCGCGTGAAGTCCAGCAGCTCGCTGCCCTCCTCGGGCCACTGGACCCAGGCCAGCTCGCTGTCCTGGCAGTAGGCGTTGTTGTTGCCCTTCTGGGTGCGCCCGAACTCGTCCCCGTGGCTGATCATGGGCACGCCCTGGGACAGCATCAGCGTGGCGAGGAAGTTCCGCATCTGCCGGGCCCGCAGCGCCAGGACCCCGGGATCCTCGGTCGCGCCCTCCGCGCCGCAGTTCCAGGACCGGTTGTGGCTCTCGCCGTCCCGGTTGTCCTCCCCGTTGGCCTGGTTGTGCTTGTTGTCGTAGGACACCAGGTCGTGCAGGGTGAACCCGTCGTGGCAGGTGACGAAGTTGATGGAGGCCAGCGGGCGCCGGCCGTCGTCCTGGTAGAGGTCGGAGGAGCCGGTCAGCCGGGAGGCGAACTCGCCGACCGCGCGGGACTCGCCCCGCCACACGTCCCGCACGGTGTCGCGGTACTTGCCGTTCCACTCGGTCCACAGCGGGGGGAAGTTCCCCACCTGGTAGCCGCCCTCGCCCACGTCCCACGGCTCCGCGATCAGCTTCACCTGGGACACCACCGGGTCCTGCTGGACCAGGTCGAAGAACGACGACAGCCGGTCCACCTCGTGGAACTGTCGGGCCAGGGTCGCCGCGAGGTCGAAACGGAACCCGTCGACGTGCATCTCCAGCACCCAGTACCGCAACGAGTCCATGATCATCTGGAGGACGTGCGGGGACCGCATGAGCAGCGAGTTGCCGGTGCCCGTGGTGTCCATGTAGTACCGGGGGTCGTCCGTCAGCCGGTAGTACGACTGGTTGTCGATGCCCCTGAAGGACAGCGTCGGGCCCAGGTGGTTGCCCTCGGCGGTGTGGTTGTAGACCACGTCGAGGATGACCTCGATCCCCGCCTCGTGCAGCGCCCGCACCGCCGACTTGAACTCCAGGACCTGCTGACCGCGGTCGCCCCAGGAGGCGTAGGCGTTGTGCGGGGCGAAGAAACCGATCGTGTTGTAGCCCCAGTAGTTGTTCAGGCCCATGTCGACCAGCCGGTGGTCGTTGACGAACTGGTGCACCGGCATCAGCTCCAGGGCCGTCACCCCGAGTTCCGTCAGATGCCCGATGATCGCCGGGTGCGCCAGGGCCGCGTAGGTGCCGCGCAGCTCCTCCGGCAGCCCCGGGTGGCTCATCGTCAGGCCCTTCACATGGGCCTCGTAGATCACCGTGTGGTGGTACTCGGTACGCGGCCTGCGGTCGTCGCCCCAGTCGAAGTAGGGGTTGACCACGACCGACGTCATCGTGTGGGGCGCCGAGTCGAGGTCGTTGCGCCGCTCGGGGGCGTCGAAGTGGTAGCCGTACACCTCCTCGCCCCACCGGACCGAACCGCTGATCGCCTTCGCGTAGGGGTCGAGCAGCAGCTTCGCCGAGTTGCAGCGCTGCCCGCGCGCGGGTTCGTAGGGGCCGTGCATCCGGAATCCGTACCGCTGTCCGGGCATGACGCCCGGCAGGTACGCGTGCCGGACGAACGCGTCGCTCTCGCGCAGTTCCACCGCCGTCTCCGAGCCGTCGTCGTGCAGCAGACACAGCTCTACTCGGTCCGCGGCCTCCGTGAAGACCGCGAAGTTCGTGCCGGCGCCGTCGTACGTGGCACCGAGTGGATACGCCTCTCCAGGCCATACCTGCATGGACACGACTCTTTCAGGTGTCTCGCCCCGTCGGGGGCGCCTTCACGTCGAGTCTCCAGGAAAGTGAGGGAACCACCTGTGACTTACGCCCCTCTTACCGAACGACCAGCGCACAGGACGACAGGTGACCCACGTCCTGTGCCGAACCAGTGGGGCAGACACGTACTCCCGGGCAAGGGGGAGTAGGGGGAATTTGTGCGCACGACAGTGCGCCGCCACCTGGGCAAGGTGGTGGCGGGTACGGCCATCGCGGTGGCCGCGACGGCCGTGATGGTGGGGATCACCCTGCCGGGCACGGCGGGGGCGGACGACACAGGAGGCGGCAAGGGCGGGCAGAGCACCGGGCAGGCGGCCGGACAGCCGCAGGGGGACGCGGCGGCGGCGGTACAGCCCGGTGTCGTCGAGGCGGCGCCCGCCGAGGGGACGAAGGGCGAGGGCCGCGACCCGCTGACCGACGACGAGATCGCGCGCGTCGAGAGGATCGCGCTCGACCGGCAGCAGTTCGACGCGAGTCAGGACGTGGACGGCGACCGCGGTCCGCAGCGCCTCGGCGTGGACCTCGCCGAGCCGGCGGCCGACGAGGTGGACGACCCCGACGCGCCCCGGCGCGCGGTGGTGTCGTTCTACGACTACCAGGACGACACGCTCGTCACCAGGACCGTCAACCTCGACACCGGCAAGGTCGAGGGCGCCGGCACCCAGCACGGCGTCCAGCCGCCGCTCAGCGCCGCCGAGCAGACCGAGGCCGCGAGCCTGCTGATCGCCGACCCGCTCGGCGCCGGTCTGAAGGCCGACTTCAAGGACGCCACCGGCAAGGAGCTCAGCTCCCCGGACCAGCTGCAGATCGCCGCCATGATCTACCGGGCGGTGCCGGGCGCCGAGCCCGCCGTCCTCGACAAGTGCGGGGAACACCGCTGCGTACGGCTGCTGCCGAAGGTCAGGAACGGCCCGTGGATCGACGCCCGGTCCCTGGTGATCGACCTCAGCACCCGCAAGGTCGCCCGGCTCACCGGCTGAATCCGTGGCAGGCCCACCTCCACGTCCGTTTTTTCCGACGTGCTTCCCGGAGCGGGAGGCAAAGGGAGTCATGTCCTCATGCGTGTTCCGAATCTGATCGACGGCCTCCGGCCGCAGGGCACCGGCCGTGCCCGCCGGGGGGCGGCCGTCGGCCTCTGTGTGGCCGCGCTGGCCGCCGGCGCGACCGCCGGAGCCGGTCCCGCGGCCGCCCAGCCGAAGGCGGCCCCCGCGGCCGCCGCCGACTGCAGCGCCGCCTACCGCATCGAACAGAAGCTCGCCACCGGCACGACCTGGCGCATGTGCTGGCGCTTCGAGGCCAAGTCCGGCCTGGTCCTGGAGAAGATCTCCTACCAGCCGCCCGGCGAGGCCAAGCCGATCAGGGTCCTCAACAGCGCCAAGATCGCCCAGATCCACGTGCCGTACGACGACGGCAAGAACGAGTACAACGACATCACCGACTACAACTTCGGCTCGGGCCTGGTCAGCATGGCTCCCGCCGAGTGCCCCGGCGGGACCATCAGGACGGTGAAGGTCCCGGAGTCCTTCTCCGACAACCCGAACGTCAAGGGCCTGTGCACCACGACCCGTTCACGCGGTCACGCCTACCGCATGCAGTCCGACACGGGCAACAAGGTCTTCCAGGCCCAGGGCAAGGACCTGATGATCTACACCGTCAACAAGGTCGGCTGGTACGAGTACATCACCGAGTGGCGCTTCTCCGACGACGGCGCGATCAACATGAACGTCGGCGCCACCGGCAGCCTCTCGCCCTTCGACTACGACGCCGGCGACGGCCGCGGCTGGCCGATAGGCAAGGGCGCCAAGTCCTACGCCACCAGCCACAGCCACAACGTCTTCTGGCGGCTCGACTTCGGCCTCGACGGCTCCTCGGCCACCAAGGTGGAGCAGTACGACTCGGTGGTCAGCCCGCCCGCGGGCGGACAGCTGGGCCCGACCAACAAGACCACCCGCACGGCCGTCACCAAGGAACTCGCGGGCGACGCCCACAACATGCGCTGGTGGCGCGTGGTCAGCGCGACCGGCAAGAACAAGGACGGCCACGCCCGCTCCTACGAGCTCGTCCCCGGCGCCACCACCAAGTACTCGGGGCGCCGGTTCACCCAGCACGACGTCTACTTCACGCAGTACAACCAGTGCGAGCAGTACGCCAGCAACAACCTCCGCGACTGCGGCAGCCCCCTGCACGGCACCTCGGTCGACAAATGGGTGAACGGACAGACCCTCACCCACCCCGTGACCTGGGTGAACGTGGGCTTCCACCACATCGCCCGGGACGAGGACCAGCAGCCCATGCCGGTCCACTGGCAGGGCTTCTCGCTCGCCCCCAGGGACGTCACCGCTATGAATCCGCTCACTCCGTCCGCGCTGGCGGGACAGAACGGACAGTCGAACAGCGGTAGTTGAGAAACGACCTGTCCATCCGGCTGCACCGCCCGCCGCTCCCGGAGTACCCTTCCTTGATCGTTGGGACGGGGATGCTCGGGGGAGCGGAAGGCGGTGCGCGGGTGGGCTCGGGAGGGCTGGAGCTGCCCCCTGGTGACGAGGGTCACGAGGGGGGCTCCGCAGACGTCCCGCCCGGCACGGTGTCCCTGGCCCGGCCGATGGAGACGAACGCCATCGGACCGGAGCTGGACTGGGACGCCGAAGCCTGGCGCGAGGTACGCACCCGCGCCCAGCGGGCCGGCCGGGCCTACATCTGGCTGAACCTCGTCGAACAGCGGCTGCGCGCCGTCGTGGCCGCCGTGCTGCGGCCCATCTACGAACCCGTCCACGGCGACGAGTGGGTGGTAGCCGCGGCCGGTCCCGCCGGCCAGGAGTGGGTGCAGCGCGCGGTCGCCGTACGTGAAGTCAGCCGCCGCAAGGGCTACTTGCTGGACCCGGCCGACGACAACGTCATCTCCTTCCTCACCCTGCCGCAGCTGCGCGAGCTGATGGTGCAGCACTGGCCCTGCTTCGAGCCGTACTTCGACGACCGCCGCGACGTCGAACTCGCCCTGGACGAGCTGGAGGTGACCCGCAACGTCGTCTCCCGCAACCGGGCCCTGTCCGAGGCCGTCCTGGGCCAGGCCGAGCGGGCCTCCGCACGCCTGCTGGAGATGCTCGGCACCAGCGGCGACGTGCCCTCGGCGCGCCGGCTGCCCGTCGACGCCGTCGAGGACCTCGTCGGCGACCGGTACGCGGACGTGGTCGCCGTCCACTCCGACCGGGTTCGGCTGCTGCGCCAGTTCCCCGCCGAGGACATCTTCGACGGCGCCCGCCGCCTCGACGCCATCGGCATCGGCCTCAACCTGCTCGTGCAGAACTTCTCCGGCCGCCGTCTGGTCCGCCTCGCCGAGGCGGGCTCCCGCGTCAGGCTGCTGTTCCTCAATCCGGCCTCCAGCTCGGTCAAGCGCCGCGAGCGCGAACTCGGGATGAAGCGGGGCGAGTTGAGCCGGGCGGTGGAGATGAACATCCTGCACATGCGCCGGGTCCGCGCCCGGCTGCGCGACCCGGGCGCCTTCCAGATCCAGGTGTACGACGAGACGCCCCGCTTCACCGCCTACCTGGTCGACGGCGACGCCGCCGACGGCATC
Organism: Streptomyces sp. NPDC060002; assembly: GCF_042737245.1. Taxonomy (NCBI): domain Bacteria; kingdom Bacillati; phylum Actinomycetota; class Actinomycetes; order Kitasatosporales; family Streptomycetaceae; genus Streptomyces; species Streptomyces sp. NPDC060002. The sequence continues at coordinate 80,747 of NZ_JBHWUW010000021.1, read as the reverse complement.
GCGGTGATCCAGTCCTATCTGCGGCGCATGCGCGGCATGGAGGCGCCGGTGCTGGTGCTGCGCAACGGCAACCGGGTGGTCAAGCCGGGCGAGGTGGACGACGGCGGACTCTTCTCCGCATACCGCGAGGAGTTCGAGCTGGCCTGGGCGGACTCGCGACCGGTGTCCTGAATTATCCGTTTCGGCCGGAGGGCAAGCGGAACGCGATCCTCTGATTGTCAGTGGCGCATGCGAGGGTGGAGACCACCGGGGGAAGCACCACCAAGAAGGGGGGCCACCATGGCCTGGTACCGGGAGCTGCTTGTCGGCTTCGACCTGGAGACGACCGGGACGGACCCGCGCGAGGCGCGCATCGTCACGGGAGCCGTGATCGAGGTCAGGGACGGGCAGGTCCTGGGGCACCGCGAGTGGCTGGCGGACCCGGGCGTGGAGATCCCGGCGGACGCCGTCGCGGTGCACGGGATCAGCAACGAGCGGGCCACCGGCGAAGGCGCCCCCGCCGACCGGGTCGCGGACGCGATCGCCGACGTCCTCGTGGGGCACTGGCGCACCGGCGTCCCGGTCGTCGCCTACAACGCGGCCTTCGACCTGACCCTGCTCTCCGCCGAACTGCGACGCCACCGACTGCCCTCCCTGCGCGACCGGCTGGGCGGCCTGGACCCGGCGCCGGTCGTCGACCCGTACACCATCGACCGCTCGGTCGACCGCTACCGGCGCGGCAAGCGCAACCTCGAGGCGGTCTGCGCCGAGTACGGCGTGCTCCTCGACTCCGCGCACGACGCCTCCGCCGACGCCCTCGCGGCGGCCCGCCTCGCCTGTGCGATAGCCGGCCGCCACCCCAAGGTCGCGGCCCTCGGCCCGGCGGAGCTGCACCGCCGCCAGATCGAGTGGTACGCCGAGTGGGCGGCGGACTTCCAGAGCTTCCTGCGCCGCAAGGGGGACGCGGACGCGGTGATCGACGGCGCCTGGCCGGTCCGGGAGCCGGCGGAGAAGACCGTCTGACGCTCCGGCGAACCCGACCGCCCTCACCGGCCGTCGGGCGGGGGCCCGTCGGCGTCCTTCCCGGTCCGGGCGGCCGCCCGCCACGCGAGCAGCACCCGGATCAGAACGGATACCACCGCACCGCCTCGTCCCCGTCCCGCAGCGACGCAACCCGGCGCCGGAACTCGGCCAGAGCCCTGGGGTCGGTGGGCGCGTGCTGGGCGACCCAGGCGCAGCTCGCGGTCTCGCGGGCGCCCCGCAGGACCGTGCAGCCCGCCCACTCCCGCACGTCCCAGCCGTAGGTCCCGGTGAAGGCGTCGTAGGCCTCGGCGGGCAGCCCGTACCGGTCGCGGGAGAGCGCGATCACCACCAGGTCGTGCTCGCGCAGATCGGCGGAGACGGTCTCCAGGTCGACCAGGACCGGGCCGTCGGGCCCGATGTGCACATTGCGGGGCAGCGCGTCGCCGTGGATCGGGCCGGGCGGCAGATGCGGGGTGAGCGCGGCGGCGGCCGTGGCGAAGCCGTCGCGGCGCTCGCGCAGATACGCCGCGTCCGCCGGGTCGATCGCGGCGCCCGCGAGCCGCAGCCAGCGCTCGACCCCCGACAGCAGATCCCGCGCGGGCAGGCCGAAGGAGGGGGCGGGCAGGGCGTGCACGAGACGCAGGAGTTCGGCCAGATCCCGCGGTCCCGCGGGGCGCACGGGGTCGGGCAGCCGGTGCCACAGGGTCACCGGATGCCCTTCGACGAGCAGCGGCTCCGGTTCGGCGGCCCGCACCGCCGGGACGCCCGCCCCGGCCAGCCAGGCGGCGACGTCCAGTTCGCGCCGGGCCCGCTCGAGGAGTTCGGCGTCCCGGCCCACCTTCACCACCAGGTCTCCGGCGGCGAACACCGCGTTCTCGCCCAGGGCGAGGAGCCGCGCGTCCGCCGCCGGGCCGGGCAGAACCTCCGCCGCGGCGAGTACGTCCCGCGCCCGTGCCTCGTCCATCGTCCGCCTCCGTGTGGTCCGCCGCCCGTCCCAGCCGGACGGCGTCGGGATCCGGCCATCCGACGGCCAGTGTCGCATTCGCACAGATCGGGCCGTGCGCAAGGTCTCTTGACGGGGTACAGCACCTTCACGACCATGGCGGAGCCCGTCACAGCAGCGGGAAGGGGGCCGATCCGGTGTCGTTGGCGACCGAGAAGAGACGGACCGTGCGTGGCGTGTCCGGCACCGGCCCGTCGCGCGACGCCGCGGGCCGCGGAGCGTGGTTCCTCGTCCTTCCCGCCCTGATCCCCATCCTGGCCCTGAGCGTCGGTCCGCTGCTGTACGGGATCCTGCTGGCGTTCACCGACGCCCAGTCGGGCCGCACCGCGCCCACCCGGTGGATCGGCGTCCTCAACTTCTCCGACCTGCTGCACGACACGCTGTTCTGGGAGTCGTTCCGGATCGGCCTGCTCTGGGCGGTCGGGGTGACCGTCCCGCAGTTCCTGCTCGCCCTCGGCCTCGCCCTGCTTCTCGACCAGGACCTGCGGCTGCGGTGGCTGGCCCGCGCCCTCGCGATCATCCCCTGGGCGATGCCCGAGGTCGTGGTCGGCGTCATGTGGCGGCTCGTCTACAACCCGGACGCCGGCATCCTCAACGAGACCCTGCGCGACCTGGGCCTCGGCGACGGGCGGGACTGGCTCAGCGGGCCGGCGACCGCCCTGCCCGCGGTGATCGTCGTAGGCGTGTGGGCGGGCATGCCGCAGACCACGGTCACCCTGCTCGCCGGCCTCCAGCACACCCCGGGGGAACTGCACGAGGCGGCCGCGGTGGACGGCGCGGGCGCCTGGCGCCGCTTCTGGACGGTCACCTGGCCCGCCCTGCGGCCCATCGCCGTCGCCGTCACGGCCCTCAACTTCATCTGGAACTTCAACTCCTTCGCCCTGGTCTATGTGCTGACCAACGGCGGACCCGGCGGCCGCACCCGGCTGCCCATGCTCTTCGCCTACGAAGAGGCCTTCCGCTACGGCCAGTTCGGGTACGCGGCGGCGATGGGCTGTGTGATGGTCGCGGTGGTCTCGGTGTTCCTGGCCCTGTTCCTGGTGGGCCGGATCAGGGGAGGTGACGACGCGTGAGGACCCGCCCCGCCGCTCGGGCCGGACAGTACGCGGCCCTGCTCGGCTACCTCGTCTTCCTCGCCTTCCCCTTCCTCTGGCTGCTCTCCGTCGCGTTCAAGCCCGCACGCGAACTGGGCAGCCTGCACCCCACCTGGATCCCGGAGCACCCCACCCTCGCCAACTTCCGTCAGGCGTTCGACGAACAGCCCCTGCTGCACGCCGCGTTCAACTCCCTGCTCGCCGCGGTGAGCGCCGCCGCGATCGCCGTGGCCCTCGCCACCCCGATGGCGTACGTCATGGCCCGGCAGCGCACCCGGCTCGCGCGGGCCGCGTCCGGGTGGGTGGTGGTCAGCCAGGCGTTCCCGTTCGTACTGGTGATCATCCCGCTGTTCCTGGTGCTGAAGAACCTGCGGCTGATCGACTCCGTGCCGGGGCTGGTGCTGGTGTACGTGGTGTGGGCGCTGCCCTTCGCGCTGTGGATGCTCGTCGGACACGTCCGTGCCGTCCCCGTCGAACTGGAGGAGGCGGCGGCGATCGACGGCGCAGGCCGGCTGCGGACGCTGGTCTCGGTGACGGCGCCGTTGCTCGCTCCCGGGATCGTGGCGACGGGGCTGTTCGCGTTCGTCACGGCGTGGAACGAGTTCTTCTTCGCTCTGGTGCTGCTGAAGACCCCGGAGAAGCAGACCCTGCCGGTCGTCCTGACCCACTTCATCGGCACGGAGGGCGTCGCCGACCTGGGTCCCCTGGCCGCCGCCGCCTTCCTCGCCACCATCCCCTCGCTCGTCGTCTTCGCGATCGTCCAGCGACGGATCACGGGCGGCATGCTCGCCGGGGCGGTGAAGTGATGCGGACCAGAGCGCTGATCGTGGCTGTCCTGCTGCTCCTCGCGGGCTGCACCGCCGGCGGCGGGGACGAGGACGGCCCCGTCACCCTCCGCTTCCAGTCCCTGGCGTGGCAGGAGGAGTCCGTCCAGGCCAACAAGGAACTGGTGAAGGAGTGGAACGCGACGCACTCCGACGTCAAGGTCGATTACGTACAAGGGAGTTGGTCGAGCGTCCACGACCAGCTGCTCACCTCCTTCGAGGGCGGCGAGGCCCCCGACATCATCCACGACGCCTCCGACGACCTCGCCGACTTCGCCCACGGCGGCTACCTCGCCGACCTGACCGACCTGCTGCCCGCCCGCCTCAAGTCGGATATTCCGCAGCACAGTTGGGAGACGACCACCTTCGGCGACGGCGTCTACGGCGTGCCGTTCCTCCAGGAACCGCGCGTCCTCGTCGCGAACGCGACCTGGCTGAAGCGCTCCGGCGTACGGATCCCGACCCCCGAACACCCCTGGAGCTGGACGGAGTTCCGCCAGATCACCGAGCAGCTCAGCGGCGACGGCAGGTACGGCGTGGCCTGGCCGCTGAAGGAGCCCGTCTCCGCCACCCTCAACCTCTCCCTGTCGGCGGGCGGACAGCTGTTCCACCGGGGAGCGGACGGAAAGGTCACCGTCCGCTTCGAGGCCGGCGACGAGGTCGTACCGCGCACCGTCCACGACCAGGTCGACACCGACCACAGCGCCTCGCCCACGACGCTGGGCAGCGGCGGCTCGGACACCCTGCCGGGCTTCTTCGGCGGCCGGTACGCGATGGTCCCGCTCGGCTTCTCCTACCGCCAGCAGATCGTGCAGCAGGCGCCCGAGGGGTTCGACTGGCAGGTGCTGCCCGCCCCGGCGGGCGCCGACGGACTCGCCCAGGGGGTCAGCCCGCAGACGCTGTCCGTCGCCGAGGACAGCCCGCACAAGAGGGAGGCGGCGGCGTTCATCGACTTCCTGCTCCGGCCGAAGAACATGGTGCGCCTCGCGCTGGGCGACTGGATGCTGCCGACCGGCACGCAGGCCCTCGCCGACCCCGCCCTCCACACGGCGAAGGACGACTGGGCGACCGGCACCGCCCTCGCCGAGCACCTGCGCCCGGCGCCCGCCCAGTCCGTCCGGGGCTACGCCGAGTGGAAGGACAAGGTCGCCACCCCCGCCTTCCAGGAGTACTACAGCGGGGCGATCGGCCTCGGTGAACTGCGCGAGCGGCTCGAGCGGGACGGCAACCTGGTCCTGGCCCGCTACCAGCGCTGAACGGCCGGTTCAGGGAACGGCGGGGCCGGTGACCAACTGTCCCTGGTCGTCGTACGGCCAGACGTTGGGGACACAGCCGTCCATGCCCTTGATCTGCTGCATCATCGCCGGGGCGGGCTTGCCCGGACCGGGACAGCCGACGTGGCCGTGGCCGAGGAAGTGGCCGACCTCGTGGTTGACGATCAGCGCGCGATAGGAGGTGACGTCCTTGGCGTAGACGGGGGTGGCCAGCAGCCAGCGCTTGAGGTTGACCATGACGTTGTCGGCCACGTTGCAGTTGACCTCGCCGCCGGTGTCCAGTCCGTACTGCCCGCAGACCTTGTCCACGGTGCCGGGCGTCGCGACCCGTACGACGAAGTCGGTGGTGCCGCGGGAGACCCGCTGGAACGCCGAGTGACCGTCCGCCGTCCAGCCGCGCCGGTCGCCCAGGATGATCTCCACCTGCCGGGCCACGGCCGAGGCGGAGAGGTCGAGGCCGTCCTCGACGTCGACCCGGTAACGCAGCGCCGTGCCCTTGCCCATTTTGCCGCTCGAGCCGGACGCGGTGGTGAAGGTGCCCGGCCCCGAGGCCGGGATGTCCGACTCGGACGGCCCGTCGGGCGCGCCTTCGGATGTTTTGGCCGACGGACTGCCGGACGGGCTGCCGGACGAACCGGCCGACGGGCTGCCCGAGGCGCGCGCGGTGGCCCCGGAGCCCGCCGTCGGTCCGGTGGGCGCGGGGCCGGACCTCCCGGATCCGCCCGGCTCGGCGGACGCGGTGGCGCGGCCCTCGGCCGAAGTCCCGCCCGCGTCGGCGGAGGTCCAGCCCACGGCCGCGAGACCGGCCGCGCCCAGCACGGCCAGCGCGGCCGTCCCACCCCACACCGAACCCTTCCGGACGCGTCGGCCGGAGGCATGCGCGGGGCCGCTCCGACGGCGACGGGTGGGAGAAGGAGTTTTTTTGTGCGCGGTCATGGTCAGTCAGATTGTGATTGCCATGTGATCAGATCTGGCCCGGACGGTAACAAAACAATAACGACTCGGCATGTTCCGTTTCATGTGATCATCCGGTAACAGTGTTCCGAACGGGCCGACGGCGTACGGATACTGAGCGCATGCCACGAGTTCTGCTGATCGAGGACGACCGTGCCGTGCGGGACGGCGTCGCCCTCGCGCTGCGCCGTCAGGGCCACGAGGTCGCCGCCGCCGAGACCGGGGAGGACGGCCTGGACCGGGTGCGGTCCTTCCGGCCCGACGTCGTGGTGCTGGACCTGATGCTGCCCGGCATGACCGGCCTGGACGTCTGCCGCAGGATGCGTGAACTGGACCAGACGCTGCCGATCATCATGGCGACCGCGCGGGGCGACGACGAGGACATCGTTGTCGGTCTCGAGGCCGGCGCCGACGACTACGTGGTCAAGCCCGTGCCGGCCCGGGTGCTCCAGGCCCGCATCCGAGCCGTCCTGCGCCGGGCGGCCGGCGCACCCGCCGACGGCGGCATACCGAAGATCGACACCTACGGCGACCTGACCGTCGACCGGGCCGGACTCTCGGTCACCTGGCAGGGGACGCCGGTCGCCCTCGCCCCCTCCGAACTGCGACTGCTGCTGACCCTGTCCGCCTCGCCCGGCCAGGTGTTCAGCCGGCAGCAACTCCTCGAGGCGGTCTGGCAGCACAGCTACCACGGCGACGCCCGCCTGGTGGACGCCTGCGTCAAACGACTGCGCGCCAAGCTGGGCGAACCCCCGCGCGAGCCCCGCCACATCCACACCGTGCGCGGCTTCGGCTACCGGTTCGTCTCCCCGTGAGGCCCCTGACAACCCGCGTCAGGAAGCACCGGCTGCGTGGTCTGCGCGTGCGGCTGGTGGTGGCGTTCGCGCTGGTCGCCGCCGTCACCGCCACGACCACCGGCGCGCTCACCTTCCGGGAGGCGCGCACCGGCGTGCTCCAGCAGAGCCAGGACACCGTGATCGAGCTGCTGCGCACCCAGGTGACCCGGCTCGCCCCCGCCCTCGTCCTGCCGGCCGGCCGGGACGAACTGCGGCGGTTCGCCGCCGAGGTGGCCGACGCCCAGCCGTCGGGCGCCTGGCGTGTACTGGTCGCCTACCGCGGGCTGGAGGCCACCTCCGTCCCCGGCGACCCGTTCGAGGAACTGACGCCCGCCCTGCGCGAGGCGGTCGACTCCAGGTCGGCCACCGTCTTCCAGCGGGTGAACCGCGCGGACCACACCGCACTCGTCGTCGGCATGTCGGTCGCCTTCACCTCCTCCCTGTCGAGCAGTTGGCCCCTCTCCGGACTCCAGGTGTTCCTGACGGTGCCGCAGACCACCGAACAGGCCTATGTGGACGCCCTGGTGACCGCCGTGGAGCGGGCCGCCGTCCCCGCCCTGGCCCTCGCCGTCCTGCTCGCGCTGCTCGCCGCCCGCGGGGTGCTGCGGCCGGTACGCGCGCTGCGCCACGCCACCCGCAGCATCGCCGAGGGCCGGCTGGACACCCGCCTCGCCGTCGACGGCTCCGACGAACTCGCCGAGCTGTCCCACACGTTCAACGAGACGGCCGCGGCCCTGGAGGAGTCGGTGGCCGAGCTGCGCGGCCTGGAGGCCAGGGCCCGCCGTTTCGCCGCGGACGTCTCGCACGAGCTGCGCACTCCACTGGCAGCCATGTCGGCCGTCACCGACGTCCTCGACGAGGACGCCGCGGGCCTCGACCCCGACACGGCCACCGCGGTCCGGCTGATCAGCGAGGAGACCGTGAAGCTGACCCGGCTCGTGGACGACCTGATGGAGATCTCCCGCTTCGACGCGGGCGCGGCCGTGCTGCATCTGGACGAGATCGACCTCGCCGAGTCCCTCCGGCGCACCCTCGCCGCCCGGGGCTGGACCGACACCGTGGAGGCCCGCCTGCCGGAGCGGGACGCGCTGCGCGGACGCGTCGACCCGCGCCGCCTCGACGTCGTCGTCGCCAACCTGGTCGGCAACGCCCTGCGGCACGGCGCCCGTCCGGTGCGGCTGAGCCTGCACGAGGGCGAGGGCGAGGGTGAGGGGTCCGGCACCGGGCGGCGGGCGGTCATCGAGGTGCTGGACAGCGGGCCCGGCATCCCCGGCGGCGTGCTGCCCCATGTCTTCGAACGCTTCTACAAGTCGGACGCCGCCCGGTCCCGGACCGAGGGCAGCGGACTGGGACTGGCGATCACCGAGGAGAACGTCCGGATGCACGGTGGCACCGTCCGGGCGGCGAACCGACCGGAGGGCGGCGCCGTCTTCACCGTGGAACTCCCGCTGCACCGGGACGAGTCGATGCCGGACGAGCCGACGCGGGGCGAAGCGATGCGGGGCGAACCGACGCGGGGCGAAGCGATGCGGGAGGGATGAGCGTGAGGGTCGTACGCCGAGCCTTGCTGCTGTGCGTCCCGGCGTTGTGCACGCTGGTCTCCTGCGGCATTCCGGCGACCGGTGTGGTGGAGGCGGGCGGACCCGCGCACGGGATCGTGCCGATGGTGCGGGTCTATTTCCTCCAAAACGGTTCCCTGGTTGCCGTCCCCCGCAGGCCCGTCGGCACGGTCGACGCCGAGTCGGCGGTGAAGAGGCTGCTCGAGGGTCCGACGGATGTGGAACGGGCGAAGCGGCTGACCACGCTGCTGCCCCCACTGACGGCCGCCCCGACGATCGCCCCGGTCCCCGTCACGAGCATGCCTCCCGCCTCCGGCCTGTCCGGCGCTTCCGCCGCCGAGGCTCCGGCGTCGGCGTCGGCCACCGTGTCGGTGAACGCGCGGAGCGGTGTGGTGTCGATCCAACTGCACACTGTCAGGGAGGAGTTGACCGATCTCGCGATGGCGCAGCTGATCTGTACGGCAGCCGAGGCGCAACGCGCCACAGACGCCGGCACCGGCACCGGCACCGTGACCGTGAAAGTGACGAACGCGCTCGGCCGGAGCGTCGAAGGATCCGGCGAACGCTGTCCCGAAGGCTGACCCGCGCCATTGAAGTTGCACGAGACGTATCGTCTCGCTTACGGTCGACGGTATGACCAGTCGCCCCGCCCATGTCGCCATGTTCTCCATCGCCGTCCACGGCCACGTGAACCCGAGCCTCGAGGTGATCCGCGAGCTCGTCGGGCGCGGGCACCGGGTGACCTACGCGATTCCGCCCGTCTTCGCCGAGAAGGTCGCCGGTACCGGCGCCGAGGTCAAGCCGTGGCACTCGACGCTGCCTTCGCCCGACGACGACCCCTCCGTCTGGGGGAGCACCCTCCTCGACAACGTCGAGCCCTTCCTGGCCGACGCGATCCAGGCCCTGCCCCAGCTGATCGAGGCCTACGACGGGGACGAGCCGGACCTGGTGCTGCACGACATCACCGCCTACCCGGCCCGCGTCCTCGCCCACCGCTGGGGCGTACCGGCGATCTCCCTCTCACCCAACCTCGTGGCCTGGGAGGGCTACGAGGAGGAGATCGCCGAACCGATGTGGGCGGAGCCGAGGGAAACGGAACGCGGGAAGGCTTACTACGCGCGTTTCCACGCCTGGCTGGAGGAGAACGGGATCACCGAGCACCCCGACCCCTTCGTCGGCCGCCCGGCCCGCTCCCTCGTGCTGATCCCCAGAGCGCTCCAGCCGCACGCCGACCGGGTCGACGAAAGCGTGTACACGTTCGTCGGCGCCTGTCAGGGCGACCGCGCCGCCGAGGGTGAATGGACGCGCCCCGCGCAGGCGGAGAAGGTCGTCCTCGTCTCGCTCGGCTCGGCCTTCACCGACCGGCCGGACTTCTACCGGGAGTGCGTGCGGGCCTTCGGCGAGATGCCCGGCTGGCACCTCGTGCTCCAGATCGGCAGGCACGTCGACCCCGCCGTGCTGGGCGCCGTACCCGGAAACGTCGAAGTGTGTTCGTGGGTAGCGCAGTTGGCGGTCCTGAAGCAGGCCGACCTGTTCGTCACGCATGCCGGCGCGGGCGGCAGCCAGGAGGGGCTGGCCACGGCCACGCCGATGATCGCCGTACCGCAGGCCGTCGACCAGTTCGGCAACGCGGACGTGCTCCAGGGGCTCGGTGTGGCCCGGCGGATCGCCACGCCCGAGGCGACGGCCGAGACGCTGCGGGAAGCGGCCCTCGCGCTGGTCGACGACCCGGACGTGGCCCGTCGGCTCAAGGCGATCCAGGCGGAGATGGCGCAGGAGGGCGGCACCCGCCGGGCGGTGGACCTCATCGAAACCGAGCTGATGGGGAAGCGGTCCTGAACACCGTCCTGAAGCCTCCTTGACCGGCCCTGAACCGATCCTGAACCGGTGCCGGACCAGGTGCCGGACCGGTGTCGAACCAGGCGTGAATGAGGGCCCGTTGACTCCCCCGGGAGGTCAACGGGCCCTCGGTTCAGCATGCTTCAGCAGGCTTCGAGCGGCGTCAGACCCGCAGCGGCTTGCCCTCGTCGTCCCGCGTCACCGGCGCGACCGCCTCGGGCGACTCGTCGTGGGTGAAGTCGGGCAGCCAGTGCAGCCACTTCGGCAGGTACCAGTTGCGCTCGCCCAGCAGGGCCATCACGGCCGGGAGCAGCACACCCCGGATGATCGTCGCGTCGATCAGCACCGCCGCCGCCAGGCCCACGCCCATCTGCTTCATGGACTGCATGGACAGCGTTCCGAAGATCGCGAACACGGCGACCATGATGACCGCGGCGCTGGTGACCACACCGGCCGTGGTGACGACACCGTGCTTGATGGCCTCGTTCGTCGAACGGCCCCGCATCCGCGCCTCGCGGATCCGGGAGACGACGAACACGTGGTAGTCCATCGACAGGCCGAACAGGATCACGAAGAGGAACAGCGGCAGCCAGGTGACGATGGCGCCGACGCCCTCCGCGCCCACCAGCGACGCGCCCCAGCCGTGCTGGAAGACGGCGACCAGGATGCCGTAGGCGGCGCCCACCGACAGCAGGTTGAGCACGATCGAGGTGATCGCGACCGTCAGCGAGCGGAACGACAGCAGCATCAGCAGGAAGGCGAAGACCACGACGAACGCGAAGACGGGAGCGACGGCTCCGGCCAGCTGGTCGTTGAAGTCCTTCGAACCGGCCACCTGTCCGGTGATCGGCGCCTGGAGGCCGTCGATCTTGCCGAGCGTGGCGGGCCGCACCTCGTCGCGCAGCTTGTCCAGGCTCGCACCCGCCTTGTCCAGGTCGGAGCCGCCGACCAGCGGAACGTACACGTACGCGATGTTCTGCACGTCGTGCAGCTTGATCTCGACCGGGCCGCGAGAGGCGCCCGAGCTGACCGCCTGCTCCTTGAACTGCGCGAGCGCGGTCTTCACCTCGGCGGCGTTGATGTCGTCCGCCTTCACGATCACCTCGGCCGGTTCCGAGCCGCCCGGGAAGGCGTCGTTGACCCGGTTGTAGGTCTGCACGATCGGCAGCGAGTCGCCGAACTCCTGGTCCAGGGTGAGGTTCTGGGTCTTCATGCCGACCGCCGGAGCGGCGATCGCGAGCAGTGTGCCGGCCGCCACGACCAGCGACACGGCGGGCCTGGCGAGGACGACCTTCAGGACGGCGCTCCAGAACCGGCTGCCCTCGTCGGCGCGCCCGCCGTTGCCGTTCTTGCGGCGCTTGTCGGGGTGCAGGAACGGGATCCGGCCCTTCTCCACCCGCTGACCGAGCAGCGACAGCAGCGCGGGCAGCACGGTCACCGAACCGACCATGGCGACCGCGACCACCATCAGGGAGGCCAGACCCATCGCCTCGAACGTGGCGAGCCCGGTGAACAGCATGCCCGCCATCGCCACGCACACGGTGACACCCGAGACGATCACGGCCCGGCCGCTGGTCGCCGCGGCGATCCTGAGAGCGGTTTCCGGATCGCGTCCCGCCGCCCGCTCCTCGCGCTCCCGGCGCAGGTAGAACAGGCAGTAGTCGACGCCGACGGCCAGACCGACCAGCAGCATCACGGAGCTCGCCGTGTCGTCCATCGGCTGGAAGTGGCTGGCGATGCTCATCAGGCCCATCGTCGCCATGATCGCGGTGACCGCGAGGGCCACCGGCAGCAGCGCCGCCACCAGCGCGCCGAAGGCGATCAGCAGAATGCCCAGGGCCACCGGCACGGCGGAGAGCTCCGCCTGCTGGAAGTCGTCGCCGAACGCGTCGTCGAACGTCTTCATCATGCTGGCGCCGCCGATCTCCTCGATCCGCAGCGAGGAGTGGTCCTTCTGGACGCCCTCGACGGCCTCGAGAACCGGCTCGACCCGCTCGCCCGCGGTGTCGGAGTCGCCGCGCATGTCGAACTGCACGAGCGCGCTGCGACCGTCCTCGGAGATCGTGTCCGAGTCGTACGGCGAGGTCACGTCGGTGACCTTGCCGGTCTTGTCGACGGCCGCGACGACGGCGGCGACGGCGGCTCTGAACTCCGGGTCCGTGGCCTTGACGGAGCCGTCCCTCGACTGGATGAGGACCGTCTCACTGGCCGGTTCGTCGATGCCGGCCTCCTCGGTGATCAGGGCGGCCGTGTGGGTCTCGCCCCCCAGCTGGTCGCTCTCCTTGACCTCGACCGTGCCCACCGCCGAGCCGATCCCCATGGCCAGGACGACGAACAGCACCCAGATGCCCACGGCGGCCCATCGGTGTTGGGCGCTCCAGCCGCCTGCCCGCGCGGCGATGCCCCGCACCCGTATATCTCCGGTCCCCATGACGGGCCTGCCCTCTTGTGACGCGGTGGAAGCCCCCTGCCGCCACCTTTTGATTCGAAGGTATGGGCTGGATAAGGCCATCTCGTCGTGCTGCCCGGTGAGGTGCCGGACACCCGACTCCTCCCGTCGGACCCCGTCGTCTCACCGCTGGGGAGGACAGGGGTCCCCTACATCTATCCGGGGATCTCGGGGATGACGATCAGGGTGCGGGCCGATGGGGCGGCTGAGAGGACGTGCCGCCGGACAGGACTGAGCCTGGACGCTGGATACGACTACAGCATGGTCCACCTCGACCTGAAGGCCAGAGGAATCACAGGCCAGATCGCCAAGCGCGGCGCGAAGACCTCGATCCAGACCGGCGGACGGTGGGTGGTGGAGCGCACGAATTCCTGGATGAACAGCTTCGGCAAGCTCCGCCGCTGCACCGGGCGACGAAGAGCCCCGTCGAGTTCTTCATCGCCCCGGCCAGCACAATTATCACCGTCCGCTGCCTGATCCGACGTGCCTGGCCTCTCTAAGGCTGGGACACCCGCCCACGAAGCTCCCGCGTCCGATGACCCACTGACCCACTGGCGGCCACTCTTAGACGTCCAGTCAATATTGGCAGCACGAGGAGCCAAGCCGGTTACGAGAAGAGGGTGTTGCCTATCCGGCCGGAGCGGGGAGAGACTGCTTGCGAGCCGAGAGTAGGTGCGCCCGTGGCAGCAGCCGAACCGGAGCACGTCGCCTGGTTGTCCGAGAGGCAGCTGGCCCGAGCCTGGCCGACCATCCGGGCGACCTGCCTGGACGCCACCGCGAATGCCAACGGAGCCCGCAACAACCTCCATGTATCGCACTCCACTTGGGGCGAGAGCAAATGGCGCACGTACCACCCCGCGGACGTCGCCCGGGTGGCCGGTGCGATCGCCGACGGCACCGCGGAGCTCCAGCCGCACTGGCGGAACGACACCCCCGAGGCCAAGCTGCTCGATCAGCGCCTTCGCAGGAAGAACCTGCCCGGTGCCATCGGGTGCGCCCTGCTCGTCGCCGTCCCGTTGGCGATCATCGTCATTCTCCTGATCATCTCCTGGAACGGCTCCGGGTCGTCTTCGCCCTCCTACTGGCACTGACCCACAAAGAGTCCGCTCAGTCGAGATCCGCTTCGCCGCCCTCCGCGAACAGCTCCGAGTGCGCCTGGGCGAGCAGCAGATATCGCCGTTCGCCTTGATGCCCAGGCGCTCCCACCTCCGTCAGCTCGCGCCTGACCCTGGCCGGGACGCCCGCCATCAGCGAACCGGGCGGGATCCGCATGCCCTGCGGCACCACCGCGCCGGCCGCATCAGCGAACCAGCGCCCGCCCGCGCGCTGTTGAGCCCAGGGAGCCCACCCCGACCAGCACGCCGTCCTCGGTCGTGCAGCCGTGCAGCGCCGCCGCCCCAGGCCAGCTACCTCGCCACTCTCGCGATCAGCCGGTTCGACCTCTGCGGATCCCGGGCAAGCCGCTCGGCGCGCTGCTGCACACTCGGCTGTTCACCGCCACCAAGCCCGAGCCCGACGCCCCGGCTCTCCGGTCCGCCGGCCTCCGCCTGACGGAGCCGCGATCCTGGCGGCAGATCCAGGCCACCAACGAGGTGCACACACGGTAGGACCCGCCGCCGATAGCGGCCGACCGAACTCCCGCGCGTTCTGCCTGCCCAGCTGCCTCACCTACTGGCGGACGCACTTAGAGAGCCCGGCGGTAGGCGTCACTTGAGTCTTCTGGTGGTGGGTAGGTGTCCCAGCGGTAGCGCGGCGGACGCGCGTGCGGAGCGTGACGAGTACGCATCGCCGCGCCCGGCTGATCCCTAGATCCTCGAACGTCGGCTGAAGCCTGGCCGGGCGGGCGGCTGCCGAAGGGTCAGGCGGCGGGAACCGCCTGCGGATAGAGCACGCTCGGGTCGGCGGACAGGGCCGCCTTGAGCTGGACGCAGTTGTTGTCGGCGATGACCGCGTCGGGCCTGCGGCGCGGCCGACCGACGCCGGCCCGGGGCACTCTCACCGCGTCCAGGACCGCGTCGAAGGCGGTGGAGTCGTTGACGTTGCCCGGCGTGACGAGGACGGCCAGGGGCAGGCCCCGGCCGTCACACAGGATGCGCGGGTGGCTGCACGCCGGTGTGTTCCCCCTGGCGCTGCTCGGCGGGATCGTCCTGATCGCCGTCTCGCGGTCGGCGGCGGCGGTGGCGGGGCCTGCTGGGTGTACGCGCTGTCGGCCTGCCTGCTGTTCGGCACCAGCGCGGTCTGCCACCGCTGCACGTGCGGCCCGCGCGGGGAGGCGGTCCTGCGGCGGCTGGACCACGCGAACATCTTCCTGATCATCGCGGCACCTACACCCCGCTGGCGGTACTGCTGCTGCCCGCGAGTCAGCAGCGGGTGCTATTGGCTGCGGTGTGGGCAGGCGCTCTGGTCGGCATCGCCTTCCGCGTCCTGTGGATCGGCGCTCCCCGCTGGCTGTACACCCCGTGCTACATCGCGCTGGGCTGGGTGGCCGTCTTCTACCTGCCGGACTTCGCCCGCGCCGGCGGCATCGCGGTCCTCGTACTCGTCGTCGCCGGGGGCCTGCTCTACACCGCGAGCGCCGTCGTCCACGGACTCAAGCGCCCTGACCCCTCACCGGCCTGGTTCGGCTTCCACGAGGTCTTCCACGCCCTGACCATCGCCGCCTTCACCGCGCATTACACGGCCATCCTCCTGGCAGCCACATGACCTGAGCGCTATCGAGCCGTGAAGGAGGCGCTGTGACCGCACGAGGGCCGGACGCCGGGCAGGCCGCGGCCTTCCCGGGGGCGCGAGTCGCCGGGGCAGCGCGATGACTCCGGCGGGGACACTGGCGGCGGCGGAGACCGAGGCGCCCGTGGAGTCGCTCGACGTGGTCGCGCGCATACTCAAGGACACCGATCTGATCCGCACCCAGCGGCCGAGCGTGGAGGACAAGGGTGAGGGCGCGCTGGTGCGGATCGTCGCCCCGGTGACCAACCGCGGGGACGCCATCGGGCTCCTCGAACCAAGTCGTTGACCCCGGCAACGACGGTGGCCAGGTCGGGCACCAGTCGGACGCGGACCGTCGACATCGCGCTCTGGGCTCGCGGGGGCGCCATGGCTGTGTCTTCCCTGGCGTGTCCCGCGCCGAAACGGGCAGTCGGTCGGCATCAAGAAAGCAATGTCCGTGTTGTGGCACGCAGTGAACCGTCTAGACCGCCCAGGAGTTTCCCCATGATGATCGTCGGCGTGATCGCCTTCTGTGTAGTCCTCGCGATACTCGCTTTCGTCGTCCCGCGACTGAGCCGGCACCCCCAGAACGGCGCCCAGCGCACCCTGGGCCTGGGGGCCCAGGCAGGTTCCAAGGCCCCCGGTCCGCTGGGGCGCCTGCTGAGCAAGCCCTTCCAATCCAGTTCGCGGGCCGTGGGCCGCAGCGGTTCCGCCGGCCGCCGGGCGCGTCGACGCCTGCCGTTCTGACGGTCAGTGGCTGCGATGTTCCGACCGCAGCAGGTGAGAGCCCGGCGATGACCTGCTGGCATGACATGTCGGCGGCGCGCGAGCCCGTTTCGGGTTGGCGCGCCGCTTCGTCCTTTGGGGTGTGATCTTCGTACCGCGCTGGGCGTGTCTTGTCACTGCGGTCTGGCGCAGGCGTACTGGAAATGTCCGCGCCTGTATGGAGACCAGTCATGACGACCTCTCGCGTCCCGCGGCACCTGCCCGACGGCACGCGCAACGCCACGGTGGCCTGCCTGGAGCAGGAGAACGCCCAGCTGCGGCAAGCGGTCGGCTCCCACGCGAGGGTCGACCAGGCCCTCGGTGTTCTCATCGCGATCCACCGGATTGCGCCGGCCGCCGGGTTGGAGGTGCTGCGCCCGCAAGTACGCTCCCGGCCCTGTCCTGCTGGAACTGTGCATCAATGCCCGCGCCGTGGACGTCGCCGTGTGGGACAGCGACTCGTGATCGGCCCGCGTCGGCGCGAGGCGTGGAGTCCCCACAAGGAGGATGTCGTACTTCCGGGCGCGGCCCCCTCCCTGCCGCTCGTAGCCTCGGCCGTCTGACGGGTCACCACCGTCTCCTCGTTGTCCAGCAGCAGACCGGACGACGCTTCCGCAGTTGCGGAATAGCAGCGTCCGGAGCGAGGTCCTGCCCGGCACGAGTGCGTCGGGTCCACGAAGGAGACGAGGATCCAGTGCGACAAGTCCGCCACGCCCTGCGTCGCGCTCTCTGTGTGTCAGGTCGGCAAGCGGTCCGCGCTGAAGCAGATGGAGCGGGTCGCCGACCTCACCCGCGAGCACTGGCAGGGCCAGTGGGCAGAGGGCGGGTTCCGCATCTACAACGGGAAGATGCCGATCGTGGCGACCACACTGGAGCTGCTGCGCGAGCACGGCCGCGAGGACCGACAGAACCTCTTCGACGCGATCGGCAACCCCCGCCGCGACGCTGCCCTCGCCCGCCGTGCCGAAGATGGGCGGCGCCAAGTCGCGCAGGAAGCAGCCGAACGCGAGGCTCAGCGCCCGGTGTGCGGGGACTGCGGGACCAAGTTCACCGACGACCGGTGTGGATCTGCGCGCGGGTGCGTTCGGTGGCGGCCATCAGCTGGGTGACGGTCAGTCCGGCGGGGCGGGCCTCCTGCAGGGCGCTGAGGATCGCTTCGGCGTGGACGTGAGCGGGGACACCCCGCCCGATCGCCTACTCACCCGAGCCCTTCAGCAGCTTCTGGAGCTGCTCGTCCAGGTCGACCTCGGAAACCGTCAGGGCGCACGGCCCCACGGTGAAGCACTATGACAGCCGCCGTATACGCGGGCTCACAACCCGGTGTCCACCGCGCGCCGCCTGTGCCAGGCCGTTTGCGGCAGGCGGGAGAGCAGTACGTTGCCGAGGCAGGACGTTCAACCCCGACCGTCCAGGACGCCGCCCACTCCGGACATCTGGACGTCACACCGACCTGGACCGCCTTGGTCCTCGCCCGCGCCCGCCGCATCCGCCGCCAGTGCCGCGACCGGCAAGCGGACGAACAGAACACCGCCGTAGCCTTCGCCGAAGGCATCAGCGGACCACCGCACCCGCGACACAATCGCGGCCCCGAGTCGTCGTCCGTGGTCACGACCAGCCGCAGCCGGGGCACTCCGTCCCTGCGCATGCCTGCACCGTACGACTGGTGCGGATGGCTGCCGACCACCCGATGACCTCAGCGAAGCGGATCTCCGCGTGCACCACTGGAAGACCCGAAGAGGGTCGTGGTCAGCGAGTGCCCGCCTCGGCGCGCGTGTAGAACGCGGCGAGTTCGTGGGGGTTCTTGGTGTAGACGTCGATCTTGCGGACCATGCCGTCCTCGACCTGGTGGATCTCAACCATGGTCAGCGGGAACTTCTCACCGGTGGTGTGGGCTGTGAGCGTTCCGGCGAGCGTTCCGATGACGCCGGCCGGGCCCTCGAATACCTCGGCATCGGTAATGGCGACGTTGGCGTAGCCCATCATCGCGCCGAGGACCGACTGCACGAACACCTCGCGGCCCTGGTGCACGCCGCCGTAGGGGAGCTGGTTCGGCTCATCGACGATCACCTCGGGGGCGAGCTTTGCCAGGACACCCGGCACATCGCCCTTGCTCAACGCGTCATACAGCCCTCGCACGACATCCGCGGGGCTCTCCGTCACCGTCTCGATCTGGTTGCTCATCTGGTGTGTCCTGTCAGTGTTCAGGTGCTGCCGACCGGGGCGCGTGCGTCCTCGCACCGGTCGGGCCCCGGGAGGATCGGGGCACGCACCATGCAACGCGAGACGGCCGTGACGGGGGAGTCCTTGCTGTGAGGGGTACTGGCAGGGCCCCTCACCTGTCACGCAGCCTGCCTACCCTGGCCTCATGGACAACAGGGACGCAGTCAGCGCATTCCTCCGCTCCCGACGCGACAAGATCACCCCAGAGCAGGCCGGTCTGCCGACGTACGGTCAGCGCCGGGTGCCCGGACTGCGCAGGGGAGAGGTCGCCACACTCGCCGGCGTGAGCGTCGAGTACTACACGCGCCTGGAGCGCGGCAACCTCCAAGGGGTCTCCGACAGTGTGCTCGACACCCTCGCCCACGCCCTGCGGCTCGACGACACCGAGCGCATGTACCTGTACGACCTCGCCCGCGCTGCCGGACCGGCGCCGCAAACGCGGGCACCGCGGCGGGAGAGCCGACCGACGGTGCGGCCGAGTGTGGCGCGGATCGTCGATGGCATGCCGGAGCTGCCGGCGTACGTGATGAACAACCGCCTCGATGCGCTGGCCGCCAACCCGTTGGGCCGGGCCCTGTACTCGGAGATGTATGCCGACCCGACATGCGGGGCGAACGTCGTCCGGTTCGCGTTCTTCAACTCCGCAGCCAGGCGGTTCTACACCGACTGGGAGCGCATGGCCCGCTTCGCCGTGGGCGCGCTGCGCATCGAGGCGGGGAAAAATCCCTACGACCGGGAGCTGTCGAACCTGATTGGTGAACTCTCCACCCGCAGCGATGCCTTCCGCGTGATGTGGGGCTCGCACGACGTGCATGTCTTCCGCGAGAGCACCAAACGACTCAACCATCCGCTCGTCGGCGAACTGGAACTCGATCAGGAGACCCTGAGCCTGCCGGACGAAAGCGGCCTGAGCGTTGTCGTCTACAGCGCGCCCCCCAGAACCGCCGCGGAGGACGGCCTGAAGCTACTCGCCAGTTGGTCCGCCACGACCGGACAGGAGCAGGACGCGCAATCCACGAGCAACCCGCCGCCCCGGCAGGCCTGACGGGGCCGTACTGGCCCCTTTCCGGCGCTCAGTCGAGACTGTCATCCGGCGCGAGCAAGCCAGTGAGTTCGGCGATCGCCTCCGGTTACGGCTTGAAATAGCGACACCCGTTCCAAGTCGCACTGACCTGCACCGAAGGCACGCTCACCTTGTCATGTCAGGACCCGACACAGCTTCTCACCGACCTGCCGGGTCATGACCGGCCCGCCGACCCGTGTGACGACGGCGAGAATGCGCTGGTACTCCGGCGGAAGCGCAGACTCCTCCACACCCGGCGCGCACTCGGGGACCATCCGTACCGTCTGCCCGGCCACAGATGCCGTCACCGGTGCGGCCGCCGCCCGCTCCTGGACCACCTGCTCGCTCATCCGCGCCAGGACCCGTTCGGCCACGGCGAGTTCGTCCCGCTCGGCACGCCGGTGTGTAGCGACTCAACGCGCCGCCCCTCCACCTGAGTCCACGCGTGTTCCGTCATGAACGGATGACCGATGGCCACCAGAAAGATCGCTCGCCGCGGCAACCATTTCCGCGGCGGCGGCAACTTGCCGGTGGGCTCTGAAAGCTGACCCGGTGCTGGATCTCGGGTTCCGTCACTGGACTTTCAGAGCCCACTGACAGCAACTGGTGATCGGATCCGGCGCGACGTCCCCGGGTCGCACATCAGGCGACCGTGACAACCCGGCTGACCTGCGTACGGCCACACGTGCCGATGGCGGCCGCAGCAAGGAGAACCACCCCATGAACGGCACCGCCGAGCACGGCGTACCTACCCGCCGAAGAGAGCAGGAGACTCCGCGTAAGCGCGGTCGCCACCGCCGCCGCTGGATGGGGACCGGGCTCCTGCTGCTCGTCGCCGCCCTGGTCGTACCCTCCTACTTCCTGCTCTCCCAGCAGAAGTCGCAGGCAGCAACGATCACCAGCGGCGCCTACTACCGGCTTGCGGCCGTGCACAGCGGCAAGGTCCTGGACGTCCCGGCCTTCTCCACCGCGAGCGGCACGACCCTGCAGCAGTGGACCGACCAGGGCAGCATCAACCAGCAGTGGCAGCTCAAGGCCACCGACGACGGCTACTACGAGCTGGTCAACCGCAACAGCGGCCTGGTCATGGGCGTCCACGACGCCTCGACCGCGAACAAGGCGGCCGTCGAGCAGCAGACCGAGACCGGTGCCACCAGCCAGCAGTGGAAGATCGACGACGCGAGCGGCGACGCGGTCACGCTCACCTCACGAGCCAGCGGCAAGCTGCTCGATGTCTCGGCGAAGTCCAAGGCCGACGGCGCCGGGGTCATCCAGTACAGGGACACCGGCCGCACCAACCAGCGGTGGAAGCTCGTTCAGCAGCCCACGACCACCAGCGCCGGCGCCACGGGGACGTACGCCTGGCGCAACGCGCAGATCAACGGCGGCGGCTTCGTCGACGGACTGGTCTTCAACCCCAGCCGCAAGAACCTGCTGTACGCGCGCACCGACATGGGCGGCGCCTACCGCTGGGACGCCTCGGCCGGGGTGTGGACGCCGCTGAGCGACTGGGTCAGTGCCGAGGACTGGAACCTGATGGGAATCGAGTCCCTGGCCACCGACCCCGTCGATCCCGACCGGCTCTACCTGGCCACGGGCACGTACACCAACGACTGGGCCGGCAACGGCGCGATCCTGCGCTCCACCGACCAGGGCGCGACCTTCAAGCGAACCAACCTGCCCTTCAAACTCGGCAGTAACGAAGACGGCCGCACGATGGGCGAGCGTCTGGTCATCGACCCCAACGACAACAGCACGCTCTACCTCGGCACGCGCAAGAACGGCCTGTGGCGCAGCACCGACTACGGCGTCACCTGGAGCCAGGTCACCTCGTTCCCGGTCACCGACGGCGCGAGCAGCGGAGTCGGCATCTCCTTCGTCACCTTCGACCCGAAGAACGCCAAGACCGTCTACGCGGGAGTGGCCGACAAGACCACCAGCCTCTACCGGTCCACCGACAACGGCGCCACCTGGAAAGCCGTGTCCGGCCAGCCCACCGGCCAACTCCCGCAGCACGGCGTCTTCTCCTCCGACGGCACGCTGTACCTGTCGTACACGGACGGCACCGGCCCCAACGGCGTGACCGCCGGCTCAGTGTGGAAGTACACCTCCACCAGCGGGACCTGGAAGGA
Organism: Streptomyces sp. NPDC060002; assembly: GCF_042737245.1. Lineage (NCBI taxonomy): Bacteria > Bacillati > Actinomycetota > Actinomycetes > Kitasatosporales > Streptomycetaceae > Streptomyces > Streptomyces sp. NPDC060002. The sequence goes on along the minus strand of NZ_JBHWUW010000021.1, from coordinate 59,027 downwards.
CATCTCCCCGTCCAGCGGCGGTTACGGCTTCGCCGGGCTCGCGGTCGACCCCCAGAACCCGTCCACCGTCATGGTCGCCACTCTCGACCGCTGGTGGCCCTCCGACGAGCTGTACCGCTCCACCGACAGCGGCTCCACCTGGACCGCGCTCGGAGCCACATCCGAGCGTGACAACTCCGCTGCGCCCTACGTCGGCACCGACATCGGCCACTGGATGGGTGCCCTGGCCATCGACCCCTTCGCGTCGGGCCACGTGCTCTACGGCACCGGCGCGGGCATCTGGGGCAGCGACGACGTGACGAACGCGGACAGTGGATCTGCCACCCACTGGACGATACGGGCCAAGGGACTGGAGGAGACCGCGGTCTTCTCCCTGATCGCCCCGCCGAGCGGCGCATCGGTGGTCAGCGGCCTGGCGGACGTCAGCGGCTTCCGCCACGACGACCTGACCGAGGTCCCCGACGGCCTGCTGAACAGCCCGAGGTTCAGCGCGACCACCAGCCTGGACTTCGCTCAGGACAAGCCCGACGTGATGGTCCGCGTCGGCCGCGGCGGCACCAAGGACGGCGCCTACTCCGCGGACGGCGGCACTACCTGGACCGCGTTCGCGGGCGAGCCGGTCAGTTCTGCCGAAGCCGGCACGGTCGCCGTGTCCGCGGACGGCGCCACGATCATCTGGACCGAGTCGGGCCAGGCCCCCTACCGCTCCACCGACAAGGGCGCGACCTGGACCAAGGTCAGCGGACTGGGCACCGACGCCGCCGTGGTCGCCGACCGCTCCACCGCCGGCACCTTCTACTCCCTGTCCGGTGGCACCCTCTACGCCAGCACCGACGCCGGCGAGACGTTCGGCGCCCGCGCCACCGGACTCGGCAGCGGCCAGCTCAAGACCGTGCCGGCCCTCGCCAAGGACCTGTGGATCGCCGGCGGCAGCAAGGGACTCCTGCACTCCACCGACGGCGGCGCCAGCTTCACCACGCTCGACACGGTCCAGGACGCCAACGCCATCGGCTTCGGCAAGGCCGCCCCGGACACCGGCTACCAGGCTCTCTACCTGGTCGGCACAGTGAAGGACACCTTCGGCGTCTTCCGCTCCACGGACAAGGGCGCCACCTGGGTGCGGATCAACGACGACCAGCACCAGTTCGGCAACATCGACGGCACCGCCGTCATCACCGGCGACCCGGACGTCTACGGCCGGGTGTACCTCGGCACCAACGGCCGAGGCGTCCAGTACGCCGACCCGTCCTGACCCGCGTGGGGCGGGGGCGGCTCACCGAGAGCACCGGCCCCCGCCCCACGGGCGAGTGGTACCGCACTACCCGCAGCAGAAGACAGCCGGGCGGGCGGGGACGGTTCGGAAGGTGTGCTGGAACGCTGTGAGGTGCGCCGATGCCCCCGAACGCCGCTCAACCGTGGAACACAGTTGGCCCAGCCCGGATTGACGTTCCGGGATGGTGTGCCGGATGCCGCGTCGTCGCAGGTAACGGCGGTTGCTGCGGGATGTGTAGGCCTTGTCCGCCAGGACATGGTCGGGCCGGGTGCGAGGCCGTCCGACTCCGGCCCGGGGCACGCAAATCTGCGCCAGCACACGCTCGAACTGAGGGCCGTCACCGTAGTGTCCAGGTGTCAGGACGAAGGCGAGTGGCCGGCATCGTCCGTCGGCGACGAGGTGGATCTTGGTGGTGAATCCTCCTCGGGAACGTCCCAGACACTCGCCGATCTGACCACCTCCTCCAGCCGGACGGCCAGTTTCCGCAACACCGGATCGACCCGGTTCGTCCCCCGACCGGGCCCCCTTTGAGGGATCGCGGCGGGCGGCGTGTTCCTTGCGCCGGCGGCGTGACGGTGGGCCCGCACCGCTGTCGAGTCCACCGACACGTCCCGGTCGACCCCACCGGCAGCGTCCTCGGCGGCCTGAATGCGAGACAGGAGCATCTCCCACGTGCCATCCGCCGACCAGCGGCGATGCCGTTTACAGACCGTCTCCCACGGCCCGAACCGCTCCGGCAGGTCACGCCACTGCACACCCGTCCGCACCCGATAGAGAACCCCGTTGATCACCCGACGGTGATCACTCCACCGACCCCCACGCGCACCACCACGAGGCAAGAACGACTCCAGCCGATCCCACTCCGCATTCGTCAGATCCCCACGACCCATACGACCAGCCTGATCCCAACACCCCACTCACGTCAGGAGATCCGAGAAACTGCGCCTAGGCCGCTCACCTGACCTGGGCGTTCGCCGGACGCTGGAGCGGCCTCCGTCTGATCATTTCCGATCGTAGCCACGGCCGTATGCACCCGCTGCCACCCGGGCAGCCACGGGTATCCACGCCGGTAGTCACCAGCGGCCGCGGGAGCGTTCGGCACCGAGCTGGACCTCACGCAGACACTCCAGGCACTCCGGCAGGCCGTCCACGGCGCGTCCTTCCCACTGCGCCCAGCCGAAGCCGCACAGCGACCTGTCCCGGCGCCTGGAGCCCCCCGCCACTGCGTGGGAGTTGTAGCCCGGGACCTTCCCGTCACCGGTGTCCCGCCGTCGTAGGGAGCGCCGTCCAGCCAGGGCAGGCGGCTTCGGTGGTGGTGCAGCGCATCCGCAGATCAGGCCCGGTCCAGCGTTTGCACTGCCGGGCCTCGCCGGCGGCGTCGACCGCGTCGGCCAGGCGCTCGAAGGACAGGTCGAAGTCGTGCATGTGCTTCCACCGGCCGGGCCGCTGCTCGCGCATCAGCGTGCGGAACATCAGCAGCAGCCGCGCCAGGTCGTGCTGACCGACCCGGACGGTGTTCGTCTCCGGGTCGTAGCCGTACGGGTTCTTGGCACCGGTCTCTTCGGGCCGTCGGCACGACCACGCCGACCGAGCGCGCCTACCGGCTGCTGCGCACCGCGATCCACCGCAGCTACGAGCCCGGCGAACGGTTCATGACCCGCTACGACATCGGCCAGCACTTCGACATCGGCGGCAAGGAGGCCGCGGCCGCCGTACGCCAGCTGATCGCCGAAGGGCTGCTCGTCGGACCGCGCGGGCAGTACGTCAACGCGTTCAGCCCCCAGCAGCAGCGCCGGCGCGTGAAGCAGCTGCGCGAGCGCGCCAGCCAGCTGCGCCGCGAGGCCCTGGAGCTGATGAGGACCGCGCGGGAGATCGAGCAGGAGCTGCCCACCGGCGGCGACTCCCAGGCGACGTAGCCGCGCCCGGCGCGGACCCCGGGCCGGTGTGGCGCGGGCCGCGTTCCCGGAGGCATCGACACCCCATACCCCACGTCGGCCTCCGAGCGCGGTCCTTGAGGACCGCGGCCGATCAGTTAGCCGGTGTCAACTTGGCGGCAAATTTGTCCCCCGCAGCAAGCCGCTGGTGCCAGAACCACCCATCGACAACTGGTGCTCACCGCTATTGAAATGCCACTCACCGCCATTGGCATAGTGCCAAACAGTGCGTTCCTCCACGTCATGCGCGGTGTAGCGGGCCACCACGCGACCTTCAGCGTCCACGACGTCGATGCTCTCGGGGATGGTGTGCCCTTCGCCGATGGACAGGGCAGGCACCCCGTCCACGTAGGTCGGGGTCAGCGTGGTCAAACCCGTGGGCTTCACCTCTGTCGCCGGGTCGGGCGCCGACTGGAATCGGGCTGGACCCTTTGCGTTGGGCGTGGACTGCTCAGCCATGTTGTTCCCCTTACCGGTCGGCTCCGCGCCGAACCCCAGTGATCTTTCCCGTGACCAATCGTCACGGAAACGTCACTCACCGAAAGGAGGGTGCGCGGATCCGCTGATGTCCGATGAACGCCCCCTGTCCCGTGCCATCGAACCTGGATCGTTTGCCACTGAAGTTGGACGAAAGGTGGTTTCGTGACAGCGAAGTTGGGCCGGGCTGAAGCCCCACTCAGAGCTCCGTTGCGCTGCTGAGCGATCGCTACGCCGGATTCCCGGCTTCCGTCCCGGGCTCTTGGTCTGTGCCGGGCGCGACTTCCACAGCGAGGAGGACGACGGCGATGCGCTCGGTCTTCCGCCGACGCCCCGGATGGTGTCCGAGATGTTCACGCGCGGCGGCCATGGTCTCGGCCGAGGGGATGGCCCCACGGCAGAGCAGGCGGCGCACCATCTCTTCCTGCCCGAACCGGACCGCCCAGTCAAGGGCGGTCTTGTGCTTCATCACCGCGTTGATGTCCGCCCCGCGGTCCAGCAGCAGATCCACCGTTTCCGGGTGCCCCTCGTCGCCGGTTGTGGCTGCCAGCACCAGCGGTACGTAGCCCAGCCGGCCCTGGGCTCCGGTGCGGGCACCGGCATCGAGAAGAACCCGGACAACCGCCGTGTGCCCGTGGCTCGCCGCCAGGCACAGAAGCGTCGACTCCTGGTACTCACCCGCCTGCTGCTCCAGATCGGCGCCCGCTCCGACCAGTCGGCGGACGACATCGGCATGCCCCTGCTCCACCGCCCGGTCCAGCGCCGTACGCCCGTCACGATTCGGCCTGTCCACCACAGCACCCTGCCCCAGCAGCCGGGCTATCTCGATCATGTCGCCGTCGCCCGCCGACCGCACCAGTTGATCCGCGATGTCCATAGCTCGATCATTCCGGGCCTCCGGGCCGGGGAACACCGGGGTCGCCCACCGGTCCGATCCACCTGCCATCGAGGCGGAGACCCGAACAGCGGATTCCGGCCCGGTCCAACTTCGCTGTCACAAACCGACCGTCGTCCAACTTCAGTGGCAAACGATCCAGGTTCGATGGCACGGGACACACCGGATGATCACGGCTCGGTAACGGCGCTCGGTCGAGTGTCACACCGTTGACTTTCGCCACACCTCTAGCAAGTGACGGCGGGATTGTCCGGAGCCCCGCGCCACTGCGTGAGGAGCCTCATCATGACGTACGCCAGCAGCGCCCGGCAGCCTGAGCCGGAGCCGCGCCCGACCTGGAGAAGGGGTGCTGAGCGGTCTTCAGGCGGCCCGGAATCCAGTGCCGTGAACGGTGCCGTGAACGATTCCAACGTCGTTCCCATCGCCGCAGCTCACACCGCCCGTCAGGGGGCCTCCCGGCATGCTGACACCTCTCCCCCTTCCCCTGAGGCGTCGGCGAAGGGGAAGAAGTCCACTCCCACGACCGGGAAGATGAGGGCTGATGCGCTGCGGTTGCTGGGGTGTGTGCGGATAGCGACGGTGCGGCAGATGGCTGAGGTGATCACGGCGGAGGAGTCGGGCGGCCGGTCGTACGTGCGCAGGGCGATGAAGGAGTTGGCGGAGCTCGGGCTGGCGGAGACGAACGGCAAGGTGGGCAAAGAGCAGATCTGGAACCTGACACCGGCGGGGCAGAAGGCTCTGGCCGAAGGCAATGAGATGCCGCGGCGTCCCAAGGCCGGCACCGAAGCGGAGGCCGTTCGAGCCGGGTTCGGTCCTCACGCTGTCGCGGTGACGGAGATGATCCTCGCCTACACCGACACGGTCCTGTCCCAAGACCGCGAGTGCCTGACCGACTGGCAGGTGGAGGTGAACCACGCCATCAGGGAGACCGGCCTGAGCTTCAGCACCGACGCCGTCCTCGCCGTGCCGACCAAGAGCAGCGAGGTGCGCCTCTTCGACTTCGACAACGGCAGCATGTCCCAGGCCCGCCTCGCGAAGGAGGTCTGGTACTACGAGCGCTACGCCGGGCACCGCGTCTGGGAAGGAGCCCGCGGTACCAACGGCAGCACGTACCCGTTCTGGCAGCGCCACCGCTACACCCGCTCCGAGCGCTTCCCGCTGCTGTACGTCGTCCTGGCGGGCAAGGAGGAGCACCTGCTCGACAACCGCCGCCAAGCGCTCACCGCCGATGTCCGGGGCATCACTGTCGCGGTGTGGTTGAACACCCTGCCCCGGCTCCAGCGAGGCGAGCCCTGGTACGAGATCGGTGTCGACGACCCGGACCGGCGCCGCCGGCGCTACCCCGAACCTGCGGGCCGCTGACGGCCCGCGCGAGCCGGGCCGGCCTCTTCGCGCGAGGGGGCTTGCCCGGGGGCCGGGCCGGAGTTCCGTGAGAAGCCCCGTTCCTGCTGTGCCAGGCACGGGGCTTCTCCATTCGAGCTGGTGGGTCAGCGCTCGGGGGTTTGCCAGGTGAGCTGTGCGGGGTCCGTGTTCGCTCCGCACAGCACGACGGCGACCTTCTCACCGTTGGCGGGGCGGGTAGTTGCGGGACGGCCCGGTGGGCCTGGTGGGCAGGTCGCGGTCGGGTACATGGTGCGGCGCGGCTGTGAGGGCGGCGAGCGCGGTCGCCGCCCCGTGCTCCACGGCGATGCGGCGGTGGTCCCACAGTGCCTGGCGGGCCCGGATGATTTCGCTGTCCGGTACGAGCACAGAGTGCACGCGTTCCTGCTGGGCGGCGTGCAGTGCCATGGCGGAGGTGCGGCGTGCGCCGAGGGAGTCGGCGGCGACGGAGTCCACGGTGACGTCGACGAGGTGGCCGGCCTCGAGGGCGGCGTTGAGGGCGCGGCAGTTCTCCGGTTCCACGGCGACGGTGCGGATGCCGTGGTGCTGGGCGGCGGTGGCGATGCCGGCGAACAGGCCGCCGCCCCCGACGGCGACCACCACGGTGTCCAGGCCGGGGGTCTGGGTGCGGATCTCCTCCAGCAGGGTGCCGGCCCCGGCGGCGATCAGCGGGTGGTCGTAGGCGTGGGAGGGGAGTGCACCGGTCGCGGCCGTAAAGTTCTCGCAGGCGGCGAGCGCTTCGGCGTACTCCGAGCCCACCAGGCGCACGTCCGCGCCGTAGCCGCGGAGCTTGGCGACTTCACCGCCGGGGCAGTGGTCGGCAGGAACACCGTGGCGGTGACGCCCTGCTGCCGGGCGGCCCATGCGCACGCGAGCCCGGCGTTGCCGCCCGACGCGATGGTCACCCCGGCGTCGGGGAGGGTGCCGGCGTCGCGGTGGGCCTGGATGAAGTTCTGGGCGCCGCGGGCCTTGAAGGAGCCGGTGTGCTGCACGTACTCCAGCGCGAGCCATACCTCGCAGTCCTGTGGCTCGCGGTCGTCCACGGGGTCACGGTGTGCGGTGCGGATAGCGCCGGGGTCGCCGACCGCGCCAGCGCCTGCCTCAGCAGCTTGTACGGCTTGGCCGCGACCTGCCCGGCCGGCTGCAGGTAATAGCCCCCGATGGACGAGGCCGTCGCGAAGATCATCGAAGCCAAGCGGGAGGACAAGCCGCTCCCGCAGGTGCCGGAGCCCAAGGAGCAGGGCCAGGTTCTCGACCTGATGGCCGCGTTGCAGGAGTCGGTGCGCAAGGCGCAGGAATCCCGCGGCGAGACGGACGAGGCCGAAGCCGATGTGCACGACCTGGCCCAGCCGAAGAAGAAGGGGGCCGCCAAGAAGGCGGCGAGGAAGACGCCGGCCAAGAAGACGACGGCGACAGCTGGCGCGAAGACCCCCGCCGCCAAGACGACCGCCAAGAAGACCGCGGCCCGTAGACCGCGCAGCGCTTGACGCAGCCGGACGGCCTCGTGGCGGGGAAGATGGCAGTAGGGCTCCCGTTCCGTGTTTCCCCCGAGCCGGGACGGGAGCCGCACCTGTCGCGTCGGGTCCCGCGTAAGTGGGGATCGTCCCTCCGCACCGGGTCTACGGCTCATCGGTCAGCGGCCTGCCCGAGCTGACGGACCATCCTGCAGGTTTGCGGCGCTGTTTTCCCGCATGCTGTAGCAGCGGCTGGGGGAGTCGAAGAATTCAAGAACCGGCAATGATCTGCAGCGCGCTACGCCCCAAAGAAGCGTGACGAGTACGCATGGCCGCGCCCGGCTGATCCCTAGATCCTCGAACGTCGGCTGAAGCCTGGCCGGGCGGGCGGCTGCCGAAGGGTCAGGCGGCGGGAACCGCCTGCGGATAGAGCACGCTCGGGTCGGCGGACAGGGCCGCCTTGAGCTGGACGCAGTTGTTGTCGGCGAGGATCTCCATCTTCCCGGCCTCGATACCGTCGAGGGCAGCGCGCACGACATCGGCGGGGTCGTTCTTCTCCACCTCCCACCCGGCCATCATGTCGGTGTCGGTGCTGGCCAGGTGCAGGCCCGTCACCGTGGTTCCCTGGCCCGCGAGTTCGAGGCGGATGCCGTTGGTGAGGCTCCACGCCGCCGCCTTCGACGCGCTGTAGGCGTTGGCCCCGTCGTAGGCGAGCCAGGACATCGCCGACAGGACGTTGAGGATGGCCCCACCGCCGCCTGCGGCCAGGACGGGAGTGAACGCCCGGACCACGTTGAGGGTGCCGAAGTAGTTGGTGTCCATCTCCAGCCGGATCTTCTCGGGGTCCCCGGTGACGAGGTTCTGCTGGGTGAAGACGCCGGCATTGTTGATCAAGAGGGTGACGTCCGAGGCCGCGCCCGCCGCGGCGGCGACCGAAGCCGGATCGGTGATGTCGAGCCGCAGTACCTCCACACCGGGGAGGTCGACGAGGTGGGGGGTGCGCGCGGTCGCGTAGACCTTGGTGGCGCCCCGGTGCAGGAGCTGTTGGGCGAAGTGCCTGCCGATGCCGCGGTTGGCGCCGGTGACGAGGGCGACGGAACCGGTGATCTTCATGGGGAGTCTCCTGGCAGTGGTGAGGTGATTCCTGTCCGGGCTGTTCACGGGCTACGCTAGAACCTGACGTTGACGTCAGAGGCAAGGAATGTGATCCAGGTCATGGAGGGGCGTTGATGCGCATCGGTGAGCTGGCCTCAAGGGTGGGCGTGAGCGTGCGGGCACTGCGCTACTACGAAGAGCAGGACCTGCTGGCCTCGGCGCGCAGCCCCAGCGGCCAGCGGCAGTACCCGGACAGCGCGGTCGACCGCGTCCAGCTGATTCAGCAGCTGTACTCCGCAGGGCTGCCGAGCAGGGCGATCCTGGAACTGCTGCCGTGCGTCGAGACCGGTGACGTGACCCCCGCGCTGCTCGACCGGCTGTCGGCCGAGCGGGACCGCATCGATACGCAGGTCAGCACCCTGGTGAAAACCCGGGACCGGCTCGACGCCATCATCACCACAGCCTCCACAGCCAGGAGCGCGGGCCGGCCCTGCCCTCGTTGAGCAGCGCGCCTTCCCCAGGCGTACGGCAGTGCTTGTCCGCCCGACGCAGACGGACGCCCGTCAGCAGGCGTCACTTGAGTCTCCTGGTGGTGGGCCGTCCGTCCCAGCGGTAGAGCGGGGTCGCGCGGCGGATGAGCATGCGGAGCGTGACGATTGCGGCGGACAGGTAGAGGTAGAAGTCCACAGCGCACTGGCGCCTCTCGGTGCAGCGGCGGAGCTTGCCGAAGCCGTTCATCCATGCGGGCTCCGCTCCACGACCCACCTCTTGCCGGCCTGGATCGGTGCGGGCACGCCCTTGCGGGCGATCTCGCCGGTGAAGCCCAGTTCCTCGAGCGCGGCTCGGGTCTTGTCACTGTCGTAGCCCCGGTCCAAGTGGACGTTGACCTGCTCGGGAAACACACCGATCTGCTTCTTCGCGGCCTCCAGAGTGGGCACGAGCAGCGGGGAGTCATGACGGTTGGCCCCGGCCGAGACGAGACCGATCGGGACGCCGCGGGCTTCGGTGGCCACTGAGCGCTTCAGGCCCTGCTTGCCCCGGTCGACCGGGGAGCGTCCGGCTCTCTCGCCGCCGCAGGGAGCCTTGGTGATGCACCCGTCGACGGACAGCTCATGGAGTTGGAGGCCGATCATGCGGTCGTACGCGGTCGTACGCCTGCACGGCCAGCCCGTGCACCCGCTCGGCCATGCCCAGCTGTGACCAGTACTTTGACGCGGCGTCGGATGGTGCGGTCGGAGCACTGGCGGTCGGCGATCCGCTCGTATCCGGAGCCGTGCACCAGGGCGGCGATGACGCGCTCGAAGACAATCCGGTCCGGGATGCGCGGGTTGTGGCAGCCGAGCGGATGGGTATCGACATGCTCGGGCAGCAGCGCTGCGAACTGGTCCCACAGGGGTTCGAGCAGGCGTGATGGCAGGACAGGCACGAGCCCTCCGGTGATCACTGAGCGTCAAGAACTCCATGATCACCCAGGCTCGTGCCTGTCTTGCCTCCGGGTCGTCACACGGCCATTCGCCACACCTACCGCCGGGCTCTCTTGGCTGGTTCTTTATCTACCAAGATCTCTCACGGCCTTCGTCTCGGTCGCGTGCACCTTGGTCGGAGCACAGGATCAGACGAAGGCCGTCCCCGCGTCCGGCGAATCCCCATGTGAGCGAATCCGTTCGAGATGTCATTCGAGATCGTGGCAGCATGTGCCGTATGACGACGCACCGAAAGGTCCATGGCGCGTAGACGGCCAGGACAGATCCGTGCCGGCTCCCGCGGCAGTCACGGGACAACGGGTGCAAGGCCAGCCATCGACGGCCTGTCTTCGCGTGCGCTGTCCGAGATCATCCGTCTCGAGCACACCCGCAACTATGTGCAGCCAGGCGACGTCAGCGCGGCTGTGAGCCGGTGGAAGGACTACGTCCACCAGCCCGAGCGTGATCTGTGGCACGACCACGAGTGGGGCAACGTGCACTGGTACTGCTGCGGCAACCCTCTCGAAGCCCGAGCTCTCCTCGACACCGTGATGCAGGCCGTATCACCACGAAGCGTCCGCGGACTTCGAAAAATCGTCAGCCGGTCAGACGCCGTCTGGAACCTTCCGTCCCCGCTCTACGACGCGGACGGAAGATAAAGAACAAGCTTAGTGGTGGGCGCCGTAAGTCCTTCGGGGGTTGACGTCGGAGGCGGTGCTGTGGCTGGCGTCTGGTCAGGTGCCGGGGGCGGCGAGGTGGAGTCGGCAGGGGCGGTCGAGCGCGTCCGCGGGGGTGCCCGTGGGGCTGCCGGTGGGCATCAGGGAGTCCTCGTACCGGTCGCTGTCGGCCAGGTAGAGGGCGAGGTCGTCTCGCCCAACGGCTTCCCCGACCTCGCCCGGGTCGGGGACCGGCTCCGAGCCTTCGAAGACCGCCACTACGCCACGGCACAGCCGTTCCAGTGGATGTTCACCACCTCCGACCTGGACGATCTGCTGGCCAGACTCGACCGGCACACCACCGATCACCAGGAATCCTCGGTCGCGCTCGCAGCCTGATCAACCCCCGAATGCCTTCCGAACTCGACCAATGAGTGTGCGGCCGACGAGATGGCCACCTCCGTCCCCCGCCTCACGTAGGCAGCCACTCAGGCCACCAGGGTGGGACGTTGTCCAGGGGGCAGTTGCCATTGGTGTCGTTCCCCACCCCGAGCGGGGTCCCCAGCCAGGCGAAGTGCACCAAAGTCAGCGCGATCAGTGCTGCCAGGAAGACCGCAGGTGGTATCAACAAGTTCAGGTACCGGCGCTTCTGATGCCGCAGCACGCCCGCGGGCAGCGCCCACGCAGCCAAGCCTGTGAATCCCGCCGCGAGGACCGTCAGCGGTGCTTCCCAGGTCCACAGATCGAACAGGCTCGGGTGTTCCCGCAGGATGACGGCGCAGCTCCGGCGCGCCGCGCGCGACAGCCGGTAGGCGCCGTAGCCCGCGAGCGCCCCTGCGAGCAATGTCAAGCAGCCTGCCACCCAGGGCGGATTGGTCTGTCTTTCCATGTCAGAGCTTGACGCACCGCAATGCTGCGAGGTTCCTCCACCTACCCGGCCGGACCCGGGAAGTGACGGCTTCCCGCCCGCCTCAGCCCTGTATCGCCACAGATCAGAGACTATCCGTGGTTTCTTCGGCGAGAGCTGCTGCGACTCCACTCCCGAAGACGCCCTCGACTGCGCCTGCGGCCTCTGCCTCACCACCTCCGGCATCTGACCGGTGGACAAGTACAGCGTCGGCTCCGCCGTCAACCATCGAAGGATTTCCGGAGCCGACCACTTAGGGTGAGCGGATGACGACGACGTACGCGGCACTGCTGCGCGGCATCAACGTGGGCGGCAGCAGGAAGGTCCCGATGGCCGAACTGCGCACCCTGCTGGAGCAACTCGGCCTCGGGGACGTCCGCACCCACCTCCAGAGCGGCCAGGCGGTCTTCTCCTTTGCCCACGGGGACGAGGAGAGCCTCGCCGCGGAACTCACGGCGGCGATCGAGAAACAGTTCGGCTTCGCCGTGGGCGTGATCGTGCGCGACCACACCTTTCTGAAAGCGGTTGCCGACACTTGCCCGTTCCCGGCCGCCGAGCTGGAGGCCAAGCAACTCCACGTCACGTATTTCTCCACCCCTGTCGACGCGGAGCGCTACGCCGGGATCGACCGGTCCGCCCACCTCCCCGAGGAGTTCCGCCTCGGCGACCGCGTGCTGTACCTGTACGCCCCCGAGGGTCTCGGCCGGTCCAAGCTCGCCGAGCAGTTGTCCAAGCCGCGGCTGAACAAGGGGCTCATCGCCACGACCCGGAACTGGAACACCGTCGTCAAACTGGTGGAGATGACGGAAGCCTGACCGTGCGCGGCCCCTGGAAGGGCGCCGGGGACAGGATCTCGCGGGGCACGGTGAGCCGCGGATCGGCATAGAGCCGGCGGACCTCCTCGCGGGTGCGGGCGGCGGCCACCTCGTCCACGAGAGCCAGGTCGTCCTCGCTGAGCGAGTCGTGTCTTCGCAACCCCGACAGCCCCCAGCCGTCCCAGGGAAGCGGTTCCGTGCCGTTACGGGCGGCGAGGTCCAGGACCACACTGTTGAGGACGAGCGGCAGCCCTCTGAGACCGGGATCGACCCACACCCCGAACGTCTCGGGATCCACCGCGCCCGCCCGGCAGGCCTGCCAGGCCTGCCCGGCGACCAGGAACCGGTTACGCGGCACGTCCATCGGGTCGAAGGGCACGTCGTAGAAGTCCGCGGACACCTGTGCGTCGGCCAGCCGCCAAGTACCGTCCGGGAGGCGGTACTCGGTGACCCAGTGGTCGTCGTGGAAGCCCTCGACGAAGTAGGTCGCGTACCCGCCCCGAATGCGCGACGGCGTCCCGGTCGCCCGCAGCAGTGAGCACAGCAACAGCGAGTAGTCCCGGCACGTGCCCACGAACCGCTCGTCGTACGAACGCCGACGGGTGAGGGGGCCTTTCTTGCGCGCCCGCAGGATCCGCAGGATCGCGGTCACGTACCGGGACTCGGCATCGTGGTGCAGCCGCTCCTCGGGGATCTCGTACCCGACGCGTTCCCCCTCCAGCCGATGCACCATCAGATTGCGTACCAGGCAGGTGAGCTCGCGGAGATCGCGAGGCAGGCCGGAGACATCCAGGTCGCCCGGGTCGCTGTACGGCGTCTGCCGCAGGTAGAAGTCGTCCATGTCCGGACCCTCGGCTCTGCCCCAGGGACAAGGTCAACCTCGGCCGGACCTTTTCCCACGTTTTTGATGGGGTGTACACACGACTGTGCGAGGCTCGTCCCATGCGTTACATCATCATCGGGGCAGGGGCGATCGGCGGCACGGTCGGCGGACGACTGGCGGAGGCCGGGCAGGAGGTCGTGCTGGTCGCGCGCGGCGCACACCGGGCCGCGCTCACGGAGGGCGGACTGCGGCTCAGGGTGCCGCAGGGCGAGCTGACGTACCGGTTGCCCGTCGTCGACGGACCGGACGCGCTCGGCACGCTGCGCGCCGACGACGTCCTCTTCCTCGCCGTCAAGACCCAGGACACGGAGGCTGCACTCCAGGTGTGGGGCCCGACCCCGGTCGAGGGGGGCGGCACGGCCGCCGAGCGGCTGCCCCTGGTCTGCGCGCAGAACGGGGTGGAGAGCCCGCGCCTCGCCCTGCGCCGCTTCCGGCACGTCTACGGCGTCTGCGTCTGGCTGCCCGCCACCCATGTCGAACCGGGTGTCGTCTCCGCCGCCGGCACCCCGCTCACCGGCATCCTTCACCTCGGCCGGTACCCGCACGGCACGGACGACACGGCCCGCCGTATCGCCGCCGACCTGGAGAAGGCGCACTTCGAGGCACCGGTCGTGCCCGACCTCTCCCGCTGGCAGTACGCGAAGCTGCTGTCCAATCTCGGAAACGCTCTGGAAGCGGTGAGCGGCCCGGTGGGCGACCCCGAGGCGGAGGCGCTGTACGCGAAGGTGCGGGCCGAGGGCGAGGCCGTGCTGCACGCCGCCGGGATCGCGTGGGCGAGCACCGAGGAACAGCAGGCCCTACGCGGCGACAAGGTCACCCTCGTCCCGCTCGACGGCTCCCCGCGCGGCGGCGGCTCCTCCTGGCAGTCCCTCAGCCGTGGCGCCGGCACCATCGAGGCCGACCACCTCAACGGCGAGATCGCGCTCCTCGGCCGGCTGCACGGCGTACCGACCCCGCTGAACGAGTTGCTGCAACGGCTTGCCAACCAGTTCGCCCGGGACCGGAGGGCGCCCGGGTCCCTGCCGCTGCCGGAGCTGATCCGACTGGCCGACGACCGGGCCGTCGGCGCTGTCGCGTTTGTTCAAGAGTCCTGAGTACTCCGCTGCCTAGCGTGGGGCGCATGAAGTACGACGAGACGCACCAGTACATGTCCGAATGCGCCGCCGAGGCGTCGCGCGTCGCCCGCGGTGTCCCGGCGGCACGGTTGAGCGACCCGACGCACTGCCCGGGCTGGGACGTCCGCACCCTGGTCCATCACTGGGTCCTCTACACCTCCCACGGCCTCGAGCACCGCGCCCTGCGCAAGAAGCTCCCCGACGACCTGATCGCCCGAGACTTCACCGCCGACCCGCAGTGGGCCGAGGCGTACGCCGCCCAGTTGGAGCACGCGATCGCGGCCTGGGCGGATCCGGCCGTGTGGGAGGGCGAGGTCGATCTGGGAACGGCCGCGATGCCCGCCGCCGAGCTCGCCTCGATGATCGTCAAGGAGATGGCGGTGCACGGCTGGGACGTGGCGGTCGCCACCGACCAGGAGTTCCGCATCTCTGACGACGCCGCCCGCTTCGTCCTCGACGTCGTCGAACGGCACGGCGACCTCTACCGCCAGTACGACGGCTTCGCACCGGTGGTGCCGATGGCGGAGGACGCGCCGGTGTTCGAGCGGGCGCTGGCGGCGAGCGGGCGCGATCCGCGCCGGGGCGCGGCCCACACGGACCGCTGAACGATCACCTCGGGCCGACTGCCGGGGGCGCGGGCCGGCGAGGGACGCGGTGCGCGGGACGGGCGCGGGGTGCACACCGGCCCCTGATCGGTCTCGGTGGTTTCAGGAACGTCTGTGACGGCAGATGCCTCGGCCCGCGAGGGCCTCCTCGGGGTACCGCAACGGAAACCGGTGTCGCAACAGCAACAGCAACGGAAACCGGTACCGAAACAGCAACGGCCACCGCGACAGCAACAGCAACCGGTACCGAAACAGCCACCGGTACAGCAACAGCGACAGCAACCGGTACCGAAACAGCAACCGGTACCGAAACAGCAACCGGTACCGAAAGGGAAACCGGTACCGCAACGGAAATGGAGCGCCTCGCGGTGCGAGGGGTGCGAGGGAGCCCGGCGCCGGTCAGGCGCCGACAGCCGCCAGCGCCGGCGTGCGCGCCGCGTCGTACCGCTCCAGCAGCACCCGCGCCACCTCCGGCGCCGGACCCAGCACGTCCGCCAGGACATCCGCCCCGGCCGCGCCTCGCGCGATGCGGTCCGGCAGGAATCCGGGGGCCAGGACGTAGGGGGCGACGGCGACCCGTGAGCACCCCAGCGCCCGCAGTTCGCGGACCGCGTCCTCGGTGCGAGGGAACCCCGAGGGAGAACCGGCGGAGGCGAACGCGGGCCGCACGGCACACCAACCGGTGCGCCGCCACGCCCGCGCGATTTCTGCGATCACTGCGATCGCCTCCGGGTCGGTGGACCCCGCCGAGGCCAGCACCACCCCGGTCGAGGACTTGTCGGCAGGCGTCAACCCGGCCTCGCACAGCCGCCGTTCGAGGACGGCGAGCAGCAGCGGCGACGGGCCGAGCACCTCGGCCTGTCTGATCCGCAGCTGTGCCGGAGCGTCCCGCAGGACCGCCGGAATGTCCGCCTTCGCGTGGAACGCTCGGGTCAGCAGCAGCGGCAGCGCCACGACGTCACGGACGCCCTCCGCCGCCAACGACTCCAGCACTCCATGGACGGAAGGGATGTTGAAGTCCAGGAAACCGGTCTCTACCCGCAGACCCGGCCGCAACGACCGCACCCGCCGCACCAGGGCGTGCACGGTCGCTGCATGCCGCGGATCACGACTGCCGTGGGCAATCACCACGAGAACGGGAGGAACCGGTTTCCTGTACATGTGACTTCAGCTCTTCACCAGCAGACCACGGCTGCGCAGCACCCACCGCTCCAGCGGACTGAAGATCAGCAGGTCGATGGCGATGCCGACGAACAGGATGAGCAGGATCGCCTCGAACACCATCGACATGTCACTGGCGTTGCGCCCGTTCTCCAGCAACTGACCGAGACCGACGCCGAGGTCGGGGAAGGACGCGATGATCTCCGCCGCCATCAGCGAACGCCACGAGAACGCCCAGCCCTGCTTCAGACCCGCCACGTAACCCGGCAGCGCGGCCGGCAACGTGATGTACACGGTTCCCTTCAGACCCGTCGCGCCCATCGTGCGACCCGCCCGCAGAAACAGTGGCGGCACCTGGTCGACGCCGGACACCAGCCCGTTGGCGATGGACGGCACCGCACCGAGCAGGATCACCGCGTACATCATCGAGTTGTTCAGACCCAGCCACAGGACGGCCGGCGGCACCCACGCCACCGACGGCAGCGACTGGAGACCCGACAGGATCGGACCGATCGCCGCCCGCACGAACTTCACCCGGGCCACCAGCAGACCCAGCGGGGTGCCGATCGCCAGCGCGAAGAGGAAGCCGAGCAGACCGCGCGAGACGCTGGTCCAGATGTAACCGAGCAGCTTGCCCTCGAGCCAGGCGTCCTGGAGCGTCCGCCAGACGTCCAGGGGAGAGACCAGCTTGGTCGGGTCGTCGACGATCTTGAAGGTGATGTGCCAGACGACCAGCAGCAGCACCGTCGCCAGGATCGGCGGCAGGATCTTGTCTACGAAGGTCCGCCGAAAGGGCGTACGGCCGGTGGGCGCCACGACGTCCAGCGCGTCGAGCCCCGCCTCCACCCCGGCAAGTTCGGTGGTAACCGCCTTCGTCACCGTCGTCTTCGTCTCAGTGCTGGCCATGACGGCGGATCTCCCCACGCAGGACTTCGGTGATCTCGATGGACAGTTCCGCCACCGGGGCGTCCTCGATCCGGCGCGGCTGCGGGATGTCGACCGTCCACTCGCGCGCCACCCGGCCGGGCCGGGAGGACAGCAGCACGACCCGCTGCGCGAGCCGCACCGCCTCACGCACGTTGTGCGTGACGAAGAGGACGGACAGTCCCGTTTCCGCCCAGATCCGGGTCAGTTCGTCGTGCAGCACATCCCGTGTGATGGCGTCCAGCGCCGCGAACGGCTCGTCCATCAGCAGGATGTTGCTCTCCTGCGCCAGCGCGCGGGCCAGCGCGACGCGCTGCCGCATACCGCCGGAAAGTTCGTGAACACGCTTTCCGTAGGCGCCCTTCAACCGGACCAGCTCGAGCAGCTCCTCCGTCTTACCGCGCCGCTCGGTCTTCGCGACTCCCCGGAGCTTCAGGGCGAGCTCGATGTTCTTGCCCGCGGTCAGCCACGGGAAGAGGGCGTGCTCCTGGAACATCAGCGCCGGGCGGCCGTCCGTCGTGATGGATCCGGTGGTGGGCTCGTCGAGCCCCGCCACCAGGTTGAGCAAAGTGGACTTGCCGCAGCCCGAAGCCCCCAGGAGGGTGACGAACTCGCCGGGAGCGACATCGAGATCGATGTCGTCCAGGACGAGCTGCTGCCCGCCTGGCCCCGCGAAGGACTTCGAGACGTGCTCAAGCCGGGCCGCGTACTCCACGGACTCCGCGGACTCGGCGGCCTTGGCGAAGGTCGTGGCCATGGTCGTCACCTCCTGGGAACTCATCGGACTCCGATCAGCTGACGCCGAGACCGGCGTCGTCGACCGTGGACTCGCCCTCGGCCTTGAGGACCTTGTTCAGGATGCTCAGGTCGTAGATGCCCTTGAGGTCGGGCTTCTCCAGCAGGCCCGCCTTGACCGCGTGCTCCGCCTCGCTGTTGAGCGTGGAGGCCAGCGGGTCGTTGATGAACTGGATCGACGTCCACGCCGGGTCCAGCACCTCGGTCGGCAGCGCCTTGCCGGAGTCCGCCTCCAGCTGCTTGTTCGCCGCGGCCTTGGCCGCCGCCGGGTTGGCGTTGATCCACTTGTTGGAGTCGACCGAACCCTTCAGCACCGCCTCGACGACCTTCGGGTGCTCCGTGAGGAACTTCTGCGACACGATGATGTTCGTGATCACGAACTTCTTGTCGGGCCACAGCGACGCCTCGTCGAGCAGCACCTTGCCGCCCTCGGCGACCAGCTTGGACGCGGTCGGCTCCGGCACCCAGGCGCCGTCGATCGAACCGGCCTTGAAGGCGTCCGGAGTCACCTTGTTGTCGCTGCGGACCACGGTGACGTCGCCCTTGCCGCTCTGCGCGTCGACCTTCCAGCCCTGGTCCGCGATCCAGTTCAGGAACGCCACGTCCTGCGTGTTTCCGAGCTGAGGCGTCGCGATCTTCTTGCCCTTGACGTCCTTGAGGGACTTGACCTTGTCCGGGTTGACGACGAGCTTCACACCGCCGGACGCCGAACCGCCGATGATGCGCAGGCTCTTGCCGGCGGACTTGGTGAAGCCGTTGATCGCCGGGGAGGGGCCGATCCAGCCGATGTCGATGGAGCCGGCGTTCAGCGCCTCGATCTCGGACGGGCCCGCGTTGAAGGTCGCGTACGACGCCTTGGTGGCGCCCAGCGCCTTCTGGAAGATGCCCTGCTCACGACCGACCAGCGCGGTCGCGTGCGTCAGGTTGCCGAAGTAGCCGATCTTGACGGTGTCGAGTCCGTCGATCTTCTCCGATCCGGCGGCGACCTTCTCGTTGGCGTTGTCGTCCTTGGCGTCGGAACCGTAACCGCAGGCGGCGAGGGCGAGCAGGGGAAGGGCCGCCACGGCGGCGATGCCGCGGCGAAGAAGAACTGAGCGGTTGGCAGGCACGGGAGGGGTTCCTCTCGTTGGCCCGGCGGTCACGGATTTTCAGGTCGTGGCCGGGAAATCGGCAAAGGGTTTTCGTCGCTTCCGGGACGGCGGGTGGGGGGACGGGGCGCGCAGGCAGTGCGCGTACGTCAGAGCGCACATCGCGCCACTCCGCCCTGCCCGCTGCCGAGGGCGCCGCTGCCGACGCGGCCGCCCTCCTTCGCGAACGTGGAGTAGAAATCGGTTGTGGTCATTTTCAGAAGTCCCAACCGTCGTCGTCGGACTCGTCCTTGACCGGCTCCGGCGACGCGAACGACTCGCCGACCATGCCCGCGGTGAGCGTGGTGCCGTCGGCCGGGTCGATCAGGATGAACGAGCCGGTGCGACGGGAGTCGGCGTAGGAATCCACCGGAAGCGGTTCCGAGGTGCGGATCTTCACGCGGCCGATGTCGTTGGCGACGAGCTGTCCCGGGTGCGGGTGCAGGGACAGGTCGTCGAGCGTGAGCCGGGACGGGATGTCCTTGACGATCGCCTTGACCGTGCGGGTGCCGTGTTTGATCAGCACCCGGTGCCCGACGGTCAGCGGCTGGTCCGCCACGTGGCACACGGTCGCCTCGACGTCCTGTGTGGTGGGCGGCGCGTCCTTGGTCGGCACGATCAGGTCACCGCGCGAGATGTCTATGTCATCCCGGAGCAGCAAGGTCACCGACTGGGTCGTCCACGCTGCGTCCACCGGCTCGCCCAGCAGGTCGATACTGGCGATCGTCGAGGTACGGCCGGACGGCAGAACCGTCACCGCCTCGCCCACGTGGAACGTGCCGGCCGCGATCTGGCCCGCGTATCCCCGGTAGTCCGGGTGCTCGGCGGTCTGCGGACGGATCACGTACTGCACCGGCAGCCGTGCGTGGCAGTGCGCCAGGTCGTGACTCACCGGAACCGTTTCCAGGTGTTCCAGGAAGGTCGGCCCGCCGTACCAGTCCATGTTCGCCGACGGATCCACCACGTTGTCACCGGCGAGCGCCGAGATCGGGATCGCGGTGACCTCGGGAACGCCGAGCTCGCTCGCGTACGCCGTGAACTCCTCGGCAATCTCCGCGAAGACGGTTTCCCTGTACTCGACGAGGTCCATCTTGTTGACGGCCAGGACGACGTGCGGAACCCGGAGCAGGGCCGCGATCGCCGCGTGCCTGCGGGTCTGTTCCACAACCCCGTTGCGGGCGTCGACCAGGATCACCGTCAGCTCGGCGGTGGAGGCGCCCGTCACCATGTTGCGGGTGTACTGCACATGGCCGGGTGTGTCGGCGAGGATGAAGCGCCGCCGGGGCGTGGCGAAGTAGCGGTAGGCCACGTCGATGGTGATGCCCTGCTCGCGCTCGGCGCGCAGGCCGTCGGTGAGGAGCGCCAGGTCGGGGGCGTCCTGACCGCGGTTCGCCGAGGCACGCTCCACGGCCTCCAGCTGGTCGCTGAGGATCGACTTGGAGTCGTGCAGGAGCCGGCCCACGAGGGTGGACTTGCCGTCGTCGACGGAACCGGCGGTGGCGAACCGCAGCAGGGTCGTGGCCGAGAGTTCCTCGGAGGTGATCGTGCTCATGCTTAGAAGTACCCCTCGCGCTTGCGGTCTTCCATCGCGGCCTCGGACATCTTGTCGTCGGCGCGGGTGGCGCCGCGTTCGGTGAGCCGGGAGGCGGCGATCTCGGCGATGACGTCGTCGAGCGTCACCGCGCCGGAGTCGACGGCGCCGGTGCAGGACATGTCGCCGACGGTCCGGTAGCGCACGAGGCGCTTCTCGACGGTCTCGCCGTCCTTCGGTCCGCCCCACTCACCGGCGGTCAGCCACATCCCGCCGCGCCGGAAGACCTCCCGGTCGTGCGCGAAGTAGATCTCGGGCAGTTCGATGCCCTCACGGGCGATGTACTGCCAGACGTCGAGCTCGGTCCAGTTGGACAGCGGGAAGACCCGGACGTGCTCACCGGGAGCGTGCCGGCCGTTGTAGAGGTTCCACAGCTCCGGGCGCTGGCGGCGGGGGTCCCACTGGGAGAACTCGTCGCGCAGGGAGAACACCCGCTCCTTGGCGCGGGCCTTCTCCTCGTCGCGGCGTCCGCCGCCGAAGACGGCGTCGAACTTCTCGGACTGGATCTTCTCCGTCAGCGGAAGCGTCTGGAGCGGGTTACGCGTGCCGTCGGGGCGTTCGCGCAGCGCACCGCGGTCGATGTAGTCCTGGACGGAGGCCACATGGAGGCGCAGCCCGTGCGCGGCGACGACCCGGTCGCGGTACTCGAGGACCTCGGGGAAGTTGTGCCCGGTGTCGACGTGCAGCAGCGAGAAGGGGACCGGGGCCGGGGCGAACGCCTTCAGGGCCAGGTGCAGCATGACGATGGAGTCCTTGCCGCCGGAGAACAGGACCACCGGGTTCTCGAACTCGCCCGCCACCTCGCGGAAGATGTGCACCGCCTCGGACTCGAGCGCGTCCAGGTGGCTGAGGGCGTACGGGCCGGCCGTGCCCTCCTCGGCCTTGGCGACGGTCGTCGTCATGCCAGTCCCCTCTCGGTGAGCAGGGCGTACACCGACGCCGCGGACTCCTGCACGGTCTGGTCCTGGGACTCGATCCGCAGATCCGGCGACTCGGGGGCCTCGTAGGGGTCGTCGACCCCGGTGAGCCCGGTCAGTTCGCCCGCCGCCTGCTTGGCGTACAGACCCTTCACGTCCCGGACCGAGCACACCTCGACCGGGGTCGCCACGTGCACCTCCAGGTAACCGGTTCCGCTCTCCTGATGGCGCTTGCGCACCGCTTCACGGCTGTCTGCGTAGGGCGCGATCACCGGGACCAGGGCCGTGACGCCGTTACGGGCGAGCAACTCGGCCAGAAAACCGATGCGCTGCACGTTGACGTGCCGGTCCTCGCGGCTGAATCCGAGGCCCGCGGAGATGAACTCGCGGATCTCGTCGCCGTCGAGCACCTCGACGCGGTGGCCCTCCTCGCGCAGCCGGCCGGCCAGCTCGTACGCGATGGTGGTCTTGCCGGCGCTCGGCAGACCCGTGAGCCAGACGGTGGCTCCGGTCGTCACGTGATTCTCCCGGTTCGTAGAAGTGGGGGTGGGGGTGGGGGTGTTCGTGGAGGTCGAGGCCATGGCGGTCAGCCGTGCAGCCCGCACTCGGTCTTCGCGCGTCCCGCCCAGCGGCCGGCACGCGCGTCCTCGCCCGCCAGGACCCGGCGGGTGCACGGGGCGCAGCCGACGGAGGCGTAACCGTCCATCAGCAGGGGGTTGGACAGCACGCCGTGCTCGGTGATGTACGCGTCGACGTCGTCCTGGGTCCAGCGGGCGATGGGCGAGATCTTGACCTTCTGCCGCTTGTCGTCCCAGCCGACGACCGGAGTGGCCGCCCGGGTGGCGGACTCGTCGCGCCGCAGGCCGGTGGCCCAGGCCCGGTAACCCTCGAGTCCCTCCTCCAACGGCTGCACCTTGCGCAACCTGCAGCACAGGTCCGGGTCGCGGTCGTGCAACTTCGGCCCGTACTCGGCGTCCTGCTCGGCGACCGTCCGGCGCGGGGTGAGCGTGATGACGTTGACGTCCATCACCGCCTCGACCGCGTCCCGGGTGCCGATGGTCTCGGAAAAGTGGTAACCGGTGTCGAGGAACACCACGTCCACGCCCTTCTGGACCCGGGACGCCAGGTGCGCGACCACGGCGTCCTCCATCGAGGACGTCACGCAGAACTGCTCGCCGAAGGTGTCCACCGCCCACTGGAGGATCTCCAGCGCGGAGGCCTCCTCCAGGGCGCGGCCCGCCTGCTCGGCGAGCGCCTTCAACTCGTCGGCGGTGCGGCCTTTCTGAACCGTCGTCATATCCGGTCCCCTCCCGGGTCGGTGCGCTGAACGCCCCGGGCGAGCAGCCCGAGGAACTTCAGCTGGAATGCGCGGTTGCACGCCGCGCATTCCCAGGCGCCGTGACCGCCTTCCGAGGCCTCGCTCGGACGAAGGTCCTCGTCGCCGCAGTAGGGGCAGTAGAAAGGGGCGGCTCGCTCGCTCATGAGAGGGCCTCCTCGCTGGCGCGCGTGGCCCAGGCCGCGAAGCGCTCGCCGTCCTCGCGCTGCTCCTGGAACCGCTTCAGCACGCGTTCCACATAGTCCGGCAGGTCCTCCGAAGTGACCTTCAGACCACGGACCTTGCGGCCGAAAGCGGCTTCCAGCCCGAGCGCACCGCCGAGGTGCACCTGGAAGCCCTCGACCTGCTCGCCCCGGTCGTTGAGGACCAGCTGGCCCTTGAGACCGATGTCCGCGACCTGGATGCGGGCGCAGGCGTTCGGGCAGCCGTTGATGTTGATGGTGATCGGTTCGTCGAACTCCGGGATGCGGCGCTCCAGTTCGTCGATCAGTGCGGAGCCGCGCTGCTTGGTCTCGACGATGGCGAGCTTGCAGTACTCGATACCGGTGCAGGCCATGGTGCCGCGCCGGAACGGGGAGGGCTTGGCGGTCAGGTCCAGCGCCTCCAGCGCCTCGACCAGCGACTCGACCTGCCCCTCCTCGACGTCGAGGACGATCATCTTCTGCTCGACGGTGGTACGCACCCGGCCCGAGCCGTGTGCCTCGGCGAGCTCCGCGATCTTCGTCAGGGTGGCGCCGTCCACGCGGCCGACGCGCGGGGCGAAACCGATGTAGAAACGGCCGTCCTGCTGGCGGTGCACACCGACGTGGTCACGCCAGCGCTCGACGGGGGCGGCGGGCGCCGGGCCGTCGGCGAGCGTGCGCTTGAGGTATTCGTCCTCCAGGACCTGGCGGAACTTCTCCGGGCCCCAGTCGGCGACCAGGAACTTCAGGCGCGCCCGCGTGCGCAGGCGCCGGTAGCCGTAGTCGCGGAAGATGCCGATCACGCCCGCCCAGACGTCCGGGATCTCGTCCAGCGGGACCCAGGCGCCGAGCCGGACGCCGATCTTCGGGTTGGTGGAAAGCCCACCGCCGACCCACAGGTCGAAGCCGGGGCCGTGCTCGGGGTGCTCGACGCCGACGAACGCCACGTCGTTGATCTCGTGGGCGACGTCCAGGAGCGGGGAGCCGGAGATCGCCGTCTTGAACTTGCGCGGCAGGTTGGAGAACTCTTTGCTGCCGATGAACCGGCGGTTGATCTCCTCGACGGCCGGGCTGCCGTCGATGATCTCGTCCTCGGCGATGCCCGCCACCGGCGAGCCGAGGATCGTCCGGGGCGTGTCGCCGCAGGCCTCGGTGGTGGACAGACCGACCGCCTCGAGGCGGTTCCAGATCTCGGGCACGTCCTCGATGCGGATCCAGTGGTACTGGACGTTCTGCCGGTCGGTGAGGTCGGCGGTGCCGCGTGCGAACTCCTGCGAGATCTCGCCGATCACCCTCAGCTGCTCGGTGGTGAGCCGGCCGCCGTCGATGCGGACGCGCAGCATGAAGTACTTGTCGTCCAGCTCCTCCGGCTCCAGAATCGCCGTCTTGCCGCCGTCGATCCCCGGCTTGCGCTGGGTGTACAGGCCCCACCAGCGCATCCGGCCGCGCAGATCATTGGGGTCGATCGAGTCGAAGCCCCGCTTGGAGTAGATCGTCTCAATGCGTGTCCGCACATTGAGACCGTCGTCGTCCTTCTTGAACTGCTCGTTGCCGTTGAGCGGAGTGAAGTGTCCCGCGGCCCACTGGCCCTCACCGCGGTGACGGCTCACCTTGCGGCGGGGAGTCTCGGCGGCAGAGTTCTGCGGGGTGGCGGCCATGGTTGATACGTCCTTCGGGACAGGCGGGAAGCGGCTCTGACCTGCGCGTACGGGCGCATGGAAGTACATGCGCGTCATTGCGCGAGTGGGAGGCTGTGCGGAGATGTCGGCGGTACTGCGGCTCGTCAGCTCGCCGGACAGATGGCGCTGGACATGCGGCCGAGGTCGACGTGCCGCCGACTCACCAAGGCAATTCCAGTTCCGGACATGGCGAAAGCGTGTCACGGCGATCTGGACACAGTCCAGCTTCGTCCGCGATGCGGACACCCTGGTCCCGAAATGTGAGACTGGGGTGTCCTCGATCACATGCCCTGCGAGGACTCTTGTCGGCGCAGGTCACAGCCGGTATGAGCGAAGAGTCAGGCCGGGAGGGCGCCCGGCCAGGGGCCCGGCGCGGACACCTCGGGCTGCTCCTCGACCTTCGTGTCGAACAGCTTGAAACCGCGCCGCTGATAGTTGTCCATGGCGTGCTCGCCGTCCAGGCTGCATGTGTGCAGCCACACCCGCTTGGTCTGCGGCAGCCCCGGCCAGCGGTCCGTGAGGTCCCACGCCCGAGCGGCGCCGTGCGCCAGCAGGTGCCCGCCGATGCGCCGTCCCCGGAAGGCGGGGAGCAGACCGAAGTAAACGATCTCTACGGCGCCGTCGTCCTGCGGCTCCAGCTCCACGTACCCGGCCGGCGTGCCCCGGTCGTAGGCGACCCAGGTCTCGACCCCCGGCCGCGCAAGATGCTCCCGCCACTGCGCGTACGTCCAGCGCAGCCGGTCGATCCAGCGGATGTCCCCGCCGACGGACGCGTACAGGAAACGGCTGAACTCGGGGGAGGGGACCTCGGAGCGGACGATCCGTACGTCGCCCTCGGGCGCGGCGGCCGGGAGGACGTCGGTCGGGTCGGTCTGCTCCAGGGACCAGGTGGTCACGGGGATGTTGGTCATGCCCGTCAGGGAATCATCTACCCGGTTGTTCTGTCGATCGAGGCCAGCGGCAGTGCGAAGAGCGCGCGTCCCGACTGGGTCCAGACCTCACCGGTCGCCTCCCAGTAGGAAAGTGATTCCGTCTGCGGGCTCCAGCAGCTGTGCGTCTCATCGGCGCCGCACACGGCCGCCTCGGACCCGCCTGCCTTGTCGCTCTCGTCTCCCTTGCCGTCGCTGTTGCCGGCGTCCTGCCGCCACAGCGTCCCTTGCCTGTCCCGTGGGCCGGCGGCCCGGGTCACGTACCACTCGGCCCCGTACGACAGCACGCCCCGTACGCCCGTCACCTTCGTCTCGTAGGCCTCCGAGGCCCGTACCCGGCCGGTGGCGCTCGTGGCGAGCAGCCCCGCGTGGCCCGGGGCCGTGCTGAAGGGGTAGCGCCACAGGCGGGCGGTCCGGTCGCCGTCGTCGAGGGTCCACTCCCCGGCGACCAGGCTGTCCGGCACGGTGCTGCGGTCGAGGGAAACGGTTGCGGGGTGCGGGGCGTCGGAGTCGCCGCTCAGCTCGTAGGAGCCGATGGCCGGCAGTACGAAGCGGTAACCGTTTGCGGACCAGCCGCCCGGCACCCGCCCGACCGCGTCACCGGCGACGCCGGCCCGCTGGACGCGGTTCATGTCGTACACATAGAGCGCGGTACGGTCTCCGTCGTCGGCGGTGACCAGCAGTTTGTCCTGGTACCAGACCATGCCGGAGACATGCGAGACCAGTCCCCGGTAGTCCCGCCCCCCGTCCACGGGGACGGCGAGCAGCGCCCAGGTGTAGGTGAGGTGGCTCAGGTCGCCCGCGTTCACGAAGCCGACCCGGGCCAGACCCCGGTCGGCGGCGGTTCCGCCGCCGCGCGACCAGCCGGAGAGGATCACCCGGTTCGAGCCCCAGACACCGTCGTCGTCCGCGTCCCCCGACGTGGTGACCGCGCCCGGCTGCCAGCCCTCGGTGTCGCCCGTGTTCCAGCAGTAGGCGCGGGAGGCCACGGGGGAGACGGGCAGGGCCCTGCGCTCGGCGGCCGAGCAGTCGATCGCGTCCCGCAGGGAGCGGTCGGCCTCGTCCAGCACCGCGCCGACGCCGACCGGCCGGCCCATTCCCGCGGCGAGCCGGTCCAGGGAGGCTTGTGGTACCCGGTTCTCCGTGAGGCGCAGTCTCCCGGTATCCGCCGCGGCCGTAAGTGGTTTCAGGTCCCCGGGACCGTCGGTGGTGACCGTTGCCTGGGAGGCGCTGATCATGGTGGCGGCAACGGTGAGCGCGAGGGCGGTTCCGGACAGGAACGCCCGCAGTGCCCTGCCTCGTCTGCGCCGGCGGTGTCGGCCGCGTTGCTTCATTTGCCCTCCCGAGGCGGGCCAACTGCGCCTGATGATCCGTACGTTGACCGAGGAGCAGGTGGGGTGACCCGTAGAGGGATGCTACGGCAGTCGGGCGCCGTCGGGGGCGAAGACCCCGCAAATATGCGAAAGACGCCACCGGAGGGACTCGGGTGACCATTGTTGCTACGGTGCCGCCGCCCGGTTTCTCACCACCGCGGGCGCGGTCGAATGCGGTAGCAAACCCTTCGGATCCGCCGGAAGGAGCACCTCGACCTCGGCGTCCTCGCAGAAACGATACGGCCGATGTTCCAGAAACGCCCCCAGATACCGCCGCACCCGGGACATCTCGGCCCGCACCGTCACCGTACGGCCCGAGTCGCCGAACACGTCCTCGGCCAGGCCCGCCGCGCTGCGGCCGCCGCGGTCGGCCGCCAGCAGGTAGAGCAACTCGGCATGCCGGGGACTGAGTTCGTGGGACCACGACCCCGCACCCCCCGACACCGTCACCGACCAGCGCCGGGGCCGGGCCAGATCCAGCACGATCCGGGTCGCGCCGCGCGGCGACGGCTCGGTCGTCTCGTCCACCGACCGCACCAGCCAGCCCCCGGCCAGCGGCTCGATCGAGCACAGCCCGAGCGCCGGGAGCCAGCGGCGGCCCGGTGACGGCGACTTGGGCAGCGCGATACGGCTCGCGTACGGCATCCCGGTCACCGCGGCCGTCCACCCGTCCGCGTCCACCGCGGCCGCCCGGCCGCCCAGTCGGGCCAGCACCGGTGCCGCCACCGCCCGCAACCGCTCCAGCGAACCCAGGTGCCTCTCCCGCAGCCTCGACTCGGCGAGCTTCGCCACCGAGTCGACCCAGGCGAGCGTGGCCGGATGCATCGTCTCGAGCGGCCCGCTGACATCGACCACGCCGAGCAGCCGGCCGTTGCGCGGGTCGGTGATCGGGGCGCCCGCACAGGTCCAGGCCGTGTGCGAGCGCACGAAGTGCTCGGCGGCGAACACCTGTACGGGACGGCGAACCACCGCCGGCGTGCCCACGCCGTTGGTGCCGACGACATCCTCGCCCCAGTCCGCGCCCAGCTCGAAACCGAGCCCGTCGGCCTTGCGCAGCACGGGTCCGCAGCCCTCGCGCCACAGCACCCGGCCCTCCCCGTCGGCGACGACCATGATGTGGTGCGCGACGTCCGCGACCGAGAGCAGTCCCTCGCGCAGCACCGGAAGCACCTCCCGCAACGGCGACTCCTCCCGCCTGCGCCGCACCTCGTCGGTGCTGAGCACCCCCGCTCTGAAGTCGTGCTCCGGGTCGACACCGCTGCGCAGCATCCGATCCCAGGACTGCTCGATCACGGGGCGCGGGGCGACGCGCGCCTGCTGACCGGCCAGCCGGGCGTCACGCACCTCGTTGAGCACCCGCGCCGCCCGCGCGGCGTCGACGGCCGCGAGCTGCGGCACGTTCATCGGTGGCATCACCACTGGGCCTCCCGGGAGCACACAGTCGGACAACCGGATGTCAAGTTTTCGCGCCGACTGTTTCCGGTCTTGCTGAAGGCCCCATCTTGCCGTCCACAGGTGACGGAGGGGCACAGTCCGGTCACAACCACCGACACGTTGCAACCCCCTGCAACCCTGGTGAACATCCACAGGGTGTTTGAAACTTGAGCCACGCCGTCCCGAGCGGCGATTCTGGCCTCGCAGGGCCATTGCGGCGGGGGTGGTGCCGTGTCGGCGCAGCACCACCCCCGCTTCCTGTTCGCGCAGGCCGGCGCGGTCAGGAGCGAGGTGCGGCCCGCTCGACGACCGACGCCAGGTCCAGGCTGTGAGGCAGTGTCCCGAAGGCCGCGCCGCCGTCCCCGCCCAGTCGCGAGGCGCAGAACGCGTCGGCCACCTCCGGCGGCGCGAATCGCACGAGCAGTGCCCCCTGGAGCACCAGAGCGAACCGCTCCGCCAGCCGGCGCGCCCGTCCCTCGACGCCGTCCAGATCGGCCAGTTCCGTGAGCAGGTTCCTGATCGCCCTGTCCAGCCGGTGATCGGCCCCGCGCGCCTTCCCCACCTCCTGGAGAAAGGCGTTCAGCGCCTGCGGCTCCCGTTGCAGTGCGCGCAGCACGTCCAGCGCCTGGACGTTGCCCGCGCCCTCCCAGACCGAGTTCAACGGCGACTCGCGCACCAGCCGGGGCATCCCCGAGTCCTCGACGTAACCGTTTCCCCCCAGGCACTCCGACGCCTCCACCGCCACCGGCGCACAGCGCTTGGTCACCCAGTACTTGGCCGCCGGAACCGCGATCCTCAGCAGCGCCCGCTCCTGCTCCCCACCGTCGTCACAGGCCGCCGCGAGCCGCAGCGCGAGCACGGTCGCCGCCTCCGACTCCAGCGCGAGATCGGCCAGAACGTTGCGCATCAACGGCTTGTCGACGAGCTTCCCGCCGAACGCCTCACGGTGGGTGCAGTGATGGATCGCCTGCGCCACCGCCTGCCGCATCAGCCCCGCCGAGCCCAGCACACAGTCGAGCCGCGTCGCCGCCACCATGTCGATGATGGTGCGCACCCCGCGCCCCTCCTCGCCGACCCGACGGGCCCACGTCCCGTCGAACTCGACCTCGGCGGACGCGTTGGACCTGTTTCCCAGCTTGTCCTTGAGCCGCTGGAGGCGGAAAACGTTACGGGTATCGTCTTCCAGTACGCGCGGCACGAGGAAACAGGTGAGACCGCCTTCGCCCCGCAAAGGGGCCGCCTGCGCGAGCACCAGGAAACCGTCCGACATGGGCGCCGAACAGAACCACTTGTGACCGGTCAGTTCGTACGTTCCGTCCTCGGCGAGAGGCGTGGCGACCGTCGCGTTCGCCCGTACGTCGCTGCCACCGTGTTTCTCCGTCATTCCCATGCCGAACAGCGCCCCGGCCTTGAGCCGGGCCGGCCGCAACTCACGGTCGTAGATCGTGGACGTCAGCCGGGGCTCCCACTCGGCGGCCAGCACCGGGTCGGCGCGCAGCGCGGGCACCGCCGCGTGGGTCATGGACAGCGGACAGCCGTTGCCCGCCTCCACCTGCGTCCACACCAGGAAACCCGCCGCCCGGCGCACATGCCCACCCGGCCGCACCCAGGCATCGGTCAGATGGGCCCCGACGCCCTTGCCGAGCAACCGGTGCCACGCCGGATGGAACTCCACCTCGTCGACGCGGTGGCCGTAGCGGTCGTGCGTAAGCAGTTTCGGCGGATGTTCGTTCGCCTGCACCGCCCACTCCTGCAACTGCGCCGATCCGGCCGCCCGGCCGAGCGCCGACAACTCGCCGTGCGCCTCGTCGAGCAGTTCCGGATCAAGATGCCGTTCCACGGCCGCCACCAGCGCCTGATCGGCGCCGTACACGTCGTACCCGGTCAGGGGCGGGGGCTGGTTGGTCACGGTGTGCGTGGTGCCTGCCATGGCCCGAACCTACCCCCGGGTACGACGGTCATGGCCATCCGTGGAGCCCGCGCGCCGTTCCCCGACCCGGTGAAGCGGCCTTGCCGGAGGTGAGTGCAGCCCCGAACGGCGGATACCTTTAGGGCGTGCAGCCAGGAAGTCAGTCACCCGAGCAACCCGGGAGCCCCACCGGGCGTCTCCACCGGGCACGTGCCCTTTACCGGAACGTTTCCAAGCGACGGACAGCCTGGCTGCTGTTGAAGGACACCGTCAATTCCTGCATCGAGTACCGCATCCTCGGTCTCGCCGCCGAAGCCGCTTTCTTCACGTTGCTGTCCGTGCCGCCGCTGCTGCTCAGCCTCATCGGCCTGCTCGGCTACGTCGACGACTGGACCGGCACCGACACCATCACCAGCGTGGAGGCCAACCTCCTCGACGCCTCGCGCACGATCCTCTCGGACAAGGGCGTCCGGCAGATCGCCCAGCCGATCCTCGACGATGTGATGAAGGGCGGCCGCCCCGACGTCATCTCCATCGGTTTCCTGTTCGCCCTCTGGTCGGGCTCGCGCGCGGTGAACGTTTTCATCGACACCATCACCGTGATGTACGGCCTCGACGGCGTGCGCGGGATCGTCAAGACGCGGCTGGTGGCCTTCCTGCTGTTCGTCGGCGCCCTGCTGATCGGCTCGGTCGCGCTGCCGCTGATGGTCGCCGGACCGGACGCGGTGGTGCGGATCGTCCCCTGGTCGACCACCGTGGTGCAGGTCCTGTACTGGCCGGTCGTGATCGTGCTGTCCGTCGCGTTTCTGACCACGCTCTACCACGTCTCCGTACCCGTGCGCTCGCCGTGGATCGAGGATGTCCCCGGCGCGCTCGTCGCCCTCGCCATGTGGGTGCTCGGCAGTTTCCTGCTGCGCATCTACCTGACGAACACGATCGAGGGCGCCACCATCTACGGCTCCCTCGCCGCCGCCGTCGCCGTACTGCTGTGGATCGGCGTGTCCGCGTTCGCCGTGCTGGTCGGCGCCGCCGTCAACGCCGCGATCGACCGGGTCTGGCCGGCCGCCGCGACGGCCGCGGCCCGCGCCGCCAACGAACGGCTCCGGGAGGAGGAGGCCGCGGAGTACGTGGCCCGCATGGCGGCGATCCGCTCCCACGAGGACGACGACCCCGACGATCCCGACATGCCGTCCGAGTTTCCCGAGCGGTGGTCCCGCTTTCTCCCACCGGAGGACGTGACGGGACGTTTCCGGACGCATGTGAGGAGTCCTCCGAAGGGACACGGCGCAAACGGCGGGAACGGGGAAGAACAGCCTCCGCAGAAGTGAGCCCCGGTGAGCGAACCGAGGAGAAGCGAGTCCCGGAGAGCGCCCCCGGAGCGCCCCGGAAACGGGGGAGCTACGCCTTCCAGGCGCCCGCCCCCGCCGACTCCTTCGCGAACTCCGCGAAGTCACGCGGCTCGCGGCCGAGCACCTGTCGGACGCCGTCCGAGAGGTAGGCGTTACGACCGTCCAGCAGTGACTCGAACAGCTCCACCAGGAAAGCGACCTCCTCCGGCGGTACCCCGAACTCCGCCAACTGCTCGCCGTACCGATGCGCCGGCACCGGCGTGTACGTCAGCTCGCGCCCGGCTGCCTGCCCGATCTCCGCAATCGCTTCCCGAAACGTCAGCAGCCGCGGTCCGGACACCTCGAGTGCCTCGCCCACGTACTGGTCGCCCTCGGTAAGCGTTTTCACCACCACGTCCGCGACATCCCGCAGGTCGACGAACGGCTCCTGTACCTCCCCACCCGCGAACACCAGCTCCCCGCTCTGCCGCAGCCCCTCCACCAGCGGCCCCTCGCTGAAGTTCTGCGCGAACCACGCGGCCCGTACGACCGTCCAGTCGGCGCCCGACGCCCGCAGCGCCTCCTCGGTGGGCAGCGCCCGCTCCTCACCCCGCGACGACAGCAGCACCAGCCGCCGCACCCCGAGTGCGACCGCCTCCCGGGCCAGCCGTCCCACCGCCTCGGCGGCGTCCGGCGCGCCCACATCCGAGGGATACACCAGGTACGCCGCGTCCGCGCCGCGCAGCACGTCCGCCCACGTCGAGCCGTCGTGCCAGTCGAACCCCTGGGCCCGCGAGGCCGCCCGCACCGTCAGCCCGGCCGCCTCGGCCGCCTGCGCCACCCGGCTGCCCGTACGACCGGACGCGCCGGTCACCACCACCGTCATCCGCTGTGCCGTGTTCTGTGTCATGTCTTCAGTCAACTGCCGTACGCCGCACGGTCCCATCGCTGAACGGCTCATTCCCATAAGCGCGCGTCTACGCTGGCCGCATGGACGCACCCCCACGCTCGGACATGCTCACGCGCGGGGACCCCCTTGCAGGCCTGCTGGAGGGCCCACGCGCGCGTGGCGCTCTCATGATCCGCGCCTGCTTCGACCCGCCGTGGGCCGTACGGGTCGAGGACCGCGCCCCGCTGACGGTGATGCTCATGGTGCGCGGCGAGGGCTGGGTCGTACCGGACGAGGGGGAGAACGTCCGCCTGCGGGCCGGCGACCTCGCCATCGCCCGCGGCCCCGCCCCGTACACCTGCGCCGATGCCCCCGGTACGCCCGCGCAGGCGCTGATCCTCCCCGGCGGAGAGTGCGCGTACCCCGACGGACAACTCCTCAACGGCTCCATGGACCTGGGCGTGCGCACCTGGGGCGACCGGCCGGACGGCTCCACGGTCGTCCTGATCGGCACATACCTGATGCAGGGCGAGATCAGCGGCCGGCTGCTCGACGCGCTGCCGCCACTGCTGTCCCTCACCTCCGACGTCTGGCAGTGCCCGCTCACCCCACTGCTCATGGAGGAGATCATCCGCGACGAACCCGGTCAGGAGGTCGTCCTGGACCGCATGCTCGACCTCCTGGTCATCGCCGCGCTGCGGGCCTGGTTCTCCCGCCCGGAAGCGGCGGCCCCGGCCTGGTACCGGGCACTGGCCGACCCGGTCGTGGGCCGCGTTCTGCGGCTGGTCCAGGACGACCCGGCACACCCCTGGACCGTCGCGACCCTCGCCGCGAAGGCGGGCGTGTCCCGGGCGGCCATGGCCCGCCGCTTCGGCGACCTCGTGGGCGAACCCCCGATGACCTACCTCACCGGCCGGCGCCTCGCTCTCGCCGCCGACCGACTGCGCGACACCGAGGAGACGATCGGCGCGATCGCCCGCCAGGTCGGTTACGGAAGCGCTTTCGCCCTTTCCAGCGCCTTCAAGCGGGTGTACGGCGTCAGCCCGCAGGAACACCGGACACGGGCGACGTAGGGATGCTGGGGAGTGGGAATCCGGTTTCCGGCCGCAGAACGGACGCTGCGAGACCGCACAGTAAAGCGGCCCCGTCCGCGTACGAGGCTGTGGCGGAATCGGGCAGGGAGCGCTGCGGCTCCGTACCGGCACCCCGTGTCCCGGCGGCGTAGTCTGGCCCACATGTACGAGGAGCGGCCCTCCCGGCTGTTCGGGGCGGTGGTGTGGACGAACACGCCGTCCGGTGCACCCGGCGCGCTCCCCGTACTCCCCGACGGCTGTATGGACCTCCTGTGGCGTGAGGGCAGACTGCTGGTCGCCGGACCGGACACCCGTGCTCATGTCCCCGACGGCCCGCCCGTGACCTGGGCGGGCATCCGCCTGTTTCCCGGCACCGCTCCCGCGCTGCTCGGCGTACCGGCCCATGAACTACGCGACCGCCGAGTCGAGTTGACCGACCTGTGGCCGGCTCCGGAAGTACGTCGTCTGACCGCCCGGGTCGCCGCGGCCGCGCAGCCCGCGCTGGCGCTGGAGGAGCTGGCGCTGGAGCGGGCGGCGCCGCCGGACCGGGCACTGCGCCGACTGGTCGCCGCCCTCGCCGCAGGTGGTGCGGTGGCCGAGACGGCCGATGAACTCGGCCTCGGAGCGCGCCAGTTGCACCGCCGTTCGCTGTCCGCCTTCGGCTACGGCCCCAAGACGCTCGCTCGGATCCTGCGCCTGCAACGGGCTCTCGCGCTGGCCCGGCAGGGCGTGCCGTACGCGGACACGGCGAACCGGGCCGGTTACGCCGACCAGGCCCATCTCTCCCGGGACGTCAGGGAGTTCACGGGCCTCACGCTGGGCGCCCTGCTGCGCTGAGCGGGCCGGGCTACTGGGGGAGCGGTGCGAACAGGTCGACGCCGTTGCCGTCGGGGTCGAACACGACGGCGTAGCGCTGGCCCCAGAAGGCGTCCCACGGTTTCAGGTGGCCTTGGTGACCGGCGCCCAGCAACTCCTCGTACGCGGTGTCGACCTCGCCCGGTGTGTCACAGCGCAGGGCGAGGGAGGTCCGACGACCCCCGGACGGTGGCTGCCACCCCGGGTCGAACGAGCGGACGGTGTCTTCGGTGTCCAGCAACATCCGCAGTCCACCCGGCAGTTCGGCCTCGGTGTGCGGTTCCTGCTCGGCCCCCGTGGGAAAGGCGAAGCCGAGCCGGCGGTAGAAGGAGACGGAGGCGGCCATGTCGGAGACGACCAGGCCGATGGCATCGAATCGTGGACTCATGCGGCAACGGTAGGCAGCGCTGCCGCAGCCGGTCTTGAAAGAAACGGACACGCCCCGGAAAACCTTTCCGTACGACGGACGGCGCTGGTGGAGAAAAGCCCGACCGGGCGGACGCGGAACCCGCCCCGTCCCGAAGACCGGCTGAGCGTTGTTACCGATCCTCTTCCGGCCGCTCGCCACGGGAACGCGCCGACCTCTGCCGGGCAGGGGCGGGGAGGAGTCAGCCGTCGGTTGGCTCCGCGGCACGTGCGGGGAGCGGACGGCCGCTGCCGCGAGGCTCACCGAAGCAGACCTCGACCAGCCCCGCTCCGTTCCCTGGCAGGGCCGAGTCCGGACGGCTGCGCCCGCTGGTGGTGGGGGCAGCAGCTTCCCGGGTCAGCCGAAGGTCACCGGCCCGTTGGGTGTGTCCACCGTGAACGAGAATCCCGCCGGACCTTCGGTGAGGGTGAGGTCGGTGCCGAGGGCGGTCAGCAGGGGGCGGATCTCCTCGGGGGCAGGAGCGGTGGCGGTCAGCTCCAGCAGGGGAATGACGGGCAGGCCGGATGCGGAGGGGTGGACCGTGCTGCCCCAGTCGATGAGGAAGGGCACCAGGCCGGACGGATGCGGGGAGCCGCCGTCGGTCAGCCGCCATTGAAGCAGGCTGCCGTCCGGGCGACGCCGGCTCATCTCCCGTACGTCACCGGTGTCATAGCCCCGAGCACGGGCGCCCGCGACCGTCGCGTCCAGGTCGGGCGGGCTGATGGCCCAGGTGATCGTCCGCGCGGAGGCGAGCGCGTCCACGCCGAAGGGACGCGGGTCGGAAGGCGTGGGCTGTTCCGGGTCCGGGCCGATGATCTCCAGATACGCGCAATGGCTCAGGCCCACGAGGTAGTTGCGGGTGCCGAGCCCGATATGCACCCCGCCCGGCGCCGGGGCCACTCCCGTGCGCCGGGTGAACTCGGCGACCGTCGCCGCCAGATCGGGCGTTGCGAGGACGATGTGGTCGAGGCGTGCGGGAATGGTGTTCATCCCGCACGAGCCTACGCGCCCGGCCTCCGAAACGGCCGAGCCCATGGAACACCTGTATGGCAGGCAGGTGCGGGGTCCAGGCTCTGCTCGGGACTGATGCCGTACCCGCGCGGCCGGCGCAGCGGCTGATCCGCGCGCGCTCGTCGTCGGCGACGGTCGGGAGCGATCGGCGGCGGGCGGCATCGGAAAGCGATGGAAAGCGGCGGACTCGCTTGCATCGGAGCTTCGCGCGGAGGTCTCGGGCAGCCGGCGGAGCCCGTGCGACCAGCAGGGGAATGACGGGCAGGCCGGATGCGGAGGGGTGGACCGTGCTGCCCCAGTCGATGAGGAAGGGCACCAGGACACGAGGCAACCGGTTACGTCCTTGCTCAACAGTCCGTCTGAGGCGTTGGTTCTCGGAGGTCGAGCGCGCCGACCGGACGGGTTCCGACGCATACGCGCGGGTCTCACCGGCTTGAGCGCCGCGTCCGGGCTCAGGGCCGAGCAGTGCCACCGCCTCCGGAACGATGGCCACCGCCGAAATTTCTGCCCTGATCATCTCCCTGGGGCCCGAACTCCCGTCGGCCTAGGCTCGTCCTCATGACCGCCCGCCTGTTCGTGTACACCCGCACAACCGATTACCGCCACGACTCCATCCCGGACGCCGTCACCGCCGTACGAGGGTTGGACGAGTTCGCCGTCGACCACACCGAGGACCCGACGGCCCTGGAGGCCTCGCTGGACGGATACGCGGCGGTGGTCTTCCTCTCCACCAGCGGCGAGGTGCTGACCCCGGCCGGGCAGGAACGTCTTGCCGGTTACGTCGAGGCGGGCGGCGGTTTCGCCGGGGTGCACGCGGCGGCCTGCACCGAGTACGACTGGCCGTACTACGGCGAACTCCTCGGCGCCCGCTTCGCCCGCCACCCCGAGTACCAGCCGGGCAAGGCGGTGATCGAGGACCACGACCACCCCGCCACCCGCTCGCTGCCGACCGTCTGGGACTTCACCGACGAGTGGTACGACTTCCGCGCCAACCCGCGCGGGCGGGTACGCGTTCTCGCCGTCGCCGACGAGTCGTCGTACACGGGTGGCGGGATGGGAGCCGACCACCCGCTCGCCTGGTGCCGTGAGCAAGGCCGGGGACGCGTTTTCTACACGGCTCTCGGACATGCCTCCCAGTCCTACGCCGACCCTCACTTCCGCGCCCACCTGGGCGGTGGCATCGCCTGGGCCGCACGGCTGCGGGACCAGTGACGTTTCTCCGGTGAACAGGTTGCGCCATTGGGGTGAGCAAAGCCTTCACATGGAGAAAGCCGCACATCGACATAGAGATCCTTTTGTCTTCGTAAAGGGCTGTTGTGTCGCAACGGCTTTCTTGCACCTGGTGTGTTGACCCCTCGACTCCATTGGAGGAGCCGGACGGTGACTTACGGGAACAAGTTGCGGGAGCGGATTACCGACCCGGGAACGACCCCGCTGATCGGCGTGTACGACATGTACTCGGCGTCGATCGCCGCGGAACACTACGACGGGATGTTCGTCTCGGGCTTCGGCTTCGCGGCCTCGCACTACGGGCTGCCGGACATCGGTTTCATCGCCTGGCCGGACATGGTGGCGTTCGTCCAGCGGTTGCGGGGCGCTTTCCCTCAACAGCACCTGCTGGTGGACATCGACGACGGGTACGTCGATCCGGAGGTCGCCTGTCATGTGGTGGAGGGCCTCGAGCGCATCGGGGCCTCGGGCGTGATCCTGGAGGACCAGAAGCGGCCGCGCCGGTGCGGGCACGCCGACGGCAAGCAGGTGCTGCCCCTGAACGAGTACCTGGCGAAACTGGAGATGGTCCTGGCCACCCGCCGCGACCTGGTCGTGGTGGCCCGTACGGACGCCACCGACGAGCACGACATCCTGCAGCGGGCCCGGACGCTGGCCGCCACCGACGCGGACGTGATCCTGGTCGACGGGGTCCGCACCGTGGAGTGGATCCGCCGGATCCGTGACGTGGTGGGAGACAAGCCGCTGCTGTTCAACCAGATCGCCGGCGGAAAGTCCCCCAGGCTCTCGCTGAGCGAACTGTCCGACCTGGGCGTGAACGTCGCGATCTACAGCACGCCGTGTCTTTTCGCCGCGCACGCGGCGATGCGCTCGGCGCTCGTCGACCTCAAGCGGACCGACGGCCGGCTCCCCGAGGTCGACGCGGCGAGCGGCATCGGCGTGCGGGCTTCGACCGAGTTGTTGGAGCGGAACATCGCGCGCCTGCGTACCGCGGCCGAGAGCGTGCACGCGTGAGCCCGGTCGCTCCCCGGCTGAGGACGGCGACGATCCTGGCAGCCGCCCTGCTGGGCGTCGCCGCGGTGCCGGCGGTCGCCGAGGGCAGCCTGATCACCGTGATCGACAATTCGCATGCCGACTCGATCCTGGAGGTCGACCGGGCGGCCAATGTCCAGCAGGGCAGCAGCGGCACCGCGGGCAGCGACCACGACGGAAGCGCCGTCGACATGATGGAGGCACTGGTCGGCGCGCCGGACCGGGGGGAGGACTGAGACGAGGAGATCACAGGCCGGGAGTCACCGTGATGGTGGCGCCCGGCTTTCCGCTGTCCGTTACGACGATTTTCTCGGCAACCTCAGCGAGCGCTCCGCCGCCGGGTGAGGCACCCCACGGTGAAGAAACGCAGCACAGCGAAGGTGACGGCGACGGCCGGGGCCCCGGTCACGGCCGTGCCGCTCGCGACATGGTGACGCATGCGAGCGGCACGGACCGGGCGACCGGGTTGCCGAACGGCTCGTCAGTTCTCGTCGACGTCGGGGCGTCCGGCCTCGTCCAGTTCGACGTCCTCGGGTTCGTCGCCGGTCTCGCCGCCGGGATCGCGCACGCTGGCGTGGGCGCTGGCGTCCCGAGGGACGGGACCGAGAGTCGCGGCCCGGGCCGTCCCCATGACGGTGACGAGGACGGCGGACGCAACGACGAACAGGACTGTGGTGCGCGTGCTGAGGTTCATGCCCGGAAAAGGGTCAGTAACGCCGGGAGGTCACCGTTTCACGCCCTTGTCCGCCGGTGCGGCGGAGCCGTGCTCGCCCGCTCCACGAGCCGTGTCGAAAGCTCCGTCCGCGTCCCCTCCGGGTGCTCGCCGTCCATCATCCGCAGCAACAACCGCAATCCCGTTGCCGCCATCTCCGCCAGCGGCTGGCGCACGGTGGTGAGAGCTGGGGTGGTCCACCGGGACTCCGGCAGGTCGTCGAAACCGACCACGCTGACGTCGTACGGGACCCTCAACCCCCTTTCCGTCAGGGCCAGATAGGCGCCGAGGGCCATGCGGTCGGAGCAGACGAAGACGGCCGTCGGCGGTTCGGGAAGATCGAGCAGTTCCTGCATGCGCCGGTGGGCGACGGACTCGTCGAAGCCGCCGTTGCGCAGGTACTCGGGGCGGTACGCGACCCCTGCCGACGCCAGGGCCGAGCGGTAACCGGCGACCCGGGCGCTGCTGCACATCTTGCGGCGCGGGCCGGCGATCACGGCGATGCGTTCGTGGCCGAGCGCCAGCAGGTGCTCGGTCGCCGTCACCCCGCCCTGCCAGTTCGCCGCGCCCACCGACACCACCCCGGGCGGCGGCTCGACCACCGGGTCGATCAGCACGAACGGGGTCCGGTGCTGCTCCAGCCAGGCGTACTGAGAGCCCGTCAACTCAGTGAGGTTGAACAGCACTCCGGCCGTCCCGCGCGCCGTCAGCTTGTCCAACCAGCCGCGCTGCGGGCGGCCGACGCGGGTGCGGGACAGGGCGGCCGAGACGACCACGTCGAGACCCGCGTCGTGTGCCGCCTCCTCCACGCCGTGCAGCACCGCGCCCGACCAGGAGCTGTCCAGTGAGTGCACGACCAGGTCGATCAGCCGGGGCGGCTTGGTCGCGTCGAAGCGGGGTCTGCGCACATAACCCAGCCGGTCCAGCGCCTCCGTCACCCGGCGCCTGGTCTCGGGGGCGACATCCTCCCTGCCGTTGACCACCTTGGAGGCGGTCGGGACCGATACCCCCGCCTCGCGGGCCACGACCGCCAGGGTCGGCCCGGCTGCCACGCCCGTACTCGCACTCGCCGTGCGCACCATCGGGAACCACCTCTCCGGCCCGCCCGAAGGCCGGCGAAAGTTCGACCAGCGCCCTTTCGGAGCCGAGGGGAAACAGACGGCTCACAGAAAGCGCTTGCTATCCTAGGTGTGCCTCGGCGTGACGTGAAGACTCCGGAAAACGCGGGATCTTGGGCGGCGGAATTGTCGAGACTCCGGACGCGTGGCACAGCCTGGACGGCAACGGGTCCCCTGAACGCGGCGAGCGCCTCGAACCAAGGAGGGGACGCCGGACCGGGGCGGGTGTGCCGAGCCGGTACACGTCAGCAGAGCCGGTGTCGGGGCTCCCGGACGGCACGGTGACGTCATACCGGCACACAGGTCAGGCTGAAGTCCCGGAAGTCGGAGGTGGAGGAGGCGTCGACCAGGTCCCGGACGTGGATCCCGGCCAGGTGCCGGTGAAGAGCAGTCGGCCGCCGTGGTCGTCCGACAGCCGGCCGGCCTCCGGCGCACACCATGGAAGACGCAGGGAAACCGTTTACGAAAACAGATCGATGAGCAGCCCTCCACCGACGCTGTGACTCACCGATGCCGCTTGGGCGGCCGCACCGAGTCCCGTACGACGACGTGGGTGCCCAGGACCAGGTGCTCGGCGTCTCCGCTCTTGCGTCGGGCGCCACCCCCGGGCCCCTGCCGCCGGTCGGCCACCGCACGCAGGGCGACCCGGCCCATTTCCTCGTAAGGCACGTGCACCGTGGTCAGTTGGGGGGTGAGTTGGGATGCCAGGGGGATGTCGTCGTAGCCCGCGATCGACACGTCGTCAGGCACCCGCAGGCCTGCCCCGCGCAGTGCCTGCATGGCTCCCGCGGCGACGATGTCGGTGCCGGCGAGCACGGCGGTGAAGTCCGGCGTCTCGTGCAGAGCGGCCTGCGCCGCGGCGTGCCCGTGCTCGTCGTCGTACGGACCGTGCCGCACCAGCCCCTCGTCGAACGGCACCCCGTATGCCTCGAAGGCTCGTCGGGCGCCCTTCAACCTGCCCTGGGCGGTGGTGAGTTCAGCAGGACCGGGCAGGACCAGGATTCGCCGGTGACCGGCCGAGAGCAGGTGGCTCGCCATGGCATAGGCGCCGGACTCGTTGTCGTAGTCGATCGTCGTGGCCGGGACCTCTCCCTCCAGCGGCGGCCTGCCGACCAGAACCAGATGCGAGCCGGCGGCGTCCAGGGAACGGGCGAACCGGGCCATACGCAGCTGGTACTCGTCGTAGTCATAGGCGCCGCCGAGCAGGACCACGGCGTCGACGCCCTGCTGGCGCATCATGTTGACGAGGGCCAGTTCGCGTTCAGGGTCGTCGCCCGTGGTGCCGACGATCGACAGCCAGCCGCGCAGGGTGGCCGCACCCTCGACGCCCTTCGCCACGTGGGCGAACGCGGCGCCGGTGATGTTGTTGATCAGTATCGCCACCGTCGGAGTGGCACCACCCGCCAGGGAGCGGGCGTGGGCGTTGGTGACGTAGTCGAGGTCGCGCACGACCTTCATCACCCGGTGCCGCAGTTCCTCGGAGACCGGGTAGTTGCCCGACAATACGCGGGAAACGCTTGCCACGGACACACCCGCGCGTTCCGCCACATCCCGTATGGTCGCCCGGCCGGCGTCACCCGTCGTCCTGCGCTGACTCACGTTGCGGCTCCTTCACTGTTCGTGGGCGCCGACGAGGGCGCCATGGAGGCCACGCTCGCGGACACCGCCGTGGCCTGGTCAAGGCACGGCCGGGGCCCGGCCCCCCGTTGGTGCGGGAACCGTATCCCAACGGTCTCCCAGGTGGACCGGCCTGTGGACAACCCCGGCCGTCGCCGTGGGCAGCGCCGTCGGCAACGGGGTGGACCTGCGCATCACGCCACCCGGGCCAGGTCGGCGCGACGTACTTCGTGGGCGAGGGGCAGTCCGTCGGTCAGGCGTTCCAGCTCCTCGACGACGATGCGGCCGAGCCTTTCCAACTCGTTTCCGAGGGAGCCGGCGATGTGCGGGGTGAGGAACACGTTCGGCAACCGGTACAGGGGAGAGCCGGCGGGCAGTGGTTCGGGTTCGGTGACGTCCAGGACCGCATGCAGTCGACCGGAGACAAGCTCGTCGGTGAGGGCGGAGTGGTCGACGAGGGCGCCCCGCGAGGTGTTGATCAGCACGCCGCCGTCACGGACCAGTGCGAGGCGGGCGCGGTCGAGCATGTGGTGGGTCTCGGGGATATCGGGCGCATGCAGGCTGACGATGTCGCTGTGTCGCAGAAGATCTTCCAGAGAGAGGAGCTGCGCTCCGAGTTCGGCGGCCTCCGTCGCGTCCACGTACGGGTCGTGCAGGAGGATCTCGAAGTCGTACGGACGCAGCAGTTCCAGGAGGCGACGCCCCACACGCGAGGCGCCGATGACACCGATCCGGCGGCCGAGGTTGCCGGTTGCCGCAGTCTCGGCGGGCGTCGGCTGGGCGTGGGTGCGGCGAAAGCGCTCGCGGTGGCCGAAGGCGTCCTTCCCGGCGAGCAGGATCATCGCGAGTGTGTACTCGGCGACCGGGACTGCGTTGCCGGTCACCGCGCTGGAGACGGTCACCCCTCGGCCCCACAGTGCTTCTCCGACCAAGGGGCGCACCGAGCCCGCAGCGTGCAGGACCGTACGGAGCCGAGGTGTCGAGTCGAGGATGTCCGTGTCGAGGCGGGGGCAACCCCAGCCAGTGATCAGGATCTCGGCACCGGCCAGCGCGGACGCCGCGGCGGGTTCTGCGAAATCCCTTACGACGAGCGCAGGGTCGATCCCGGCCGCCCGCTGCAGCCGGGCCATGAGCGGCGGGGGGAACAGGAGGGGAAGGTGCACCGGATCCATGGCGAACACGGCCCTGGGCAGCTGGGCGCTGGGCATGACTCTCCCGAGGTGCGTGGGAAACGTTTTCTGAAAGCGCCTTCTACCGTAGATCTGGCGCAGAGGCGTGGTCAATCGGTCGGGGGATCGCGAGGGGGGAAGCCCTTCGGACGGCTCACCAGTAAATGGCCACCTCGGAGCGGCTGTTGAGGTCGAGATGAGAGCCGCCTTCGTCGGCTGCGAGGCCAGACGAAACCTGTTTCCGACAAGCTAGGTGTGCGGGGCGCGAGGGGTGTGAGGGCATCCGGCTGACGTGGACCGACTCCGACCTGTCCGCCCGCCACACGGTGCTGCGCGCACCGCGCTCGCATGGCCCCTGCCGGACGATCGCCACCGCTGTCGGGCCGGTCCGCTTCGGCACTCGCATCCGCTACATCGACGCGAGCGGCACCGCCGGGATGACGTACCACCACGTCGTCTCCAAGACCAGCTCCTCCGGTCAGGGCCCGGCCCCCGTTCGAAGTCGAGCGGTGCTGTTGCGCCGCCCCTCTCCGTGACGGCCGCCAGGGCGATGCGCGTCGAAGCCGGGACCTTCCGGCTCCCTGGACGTACGGCGACCTCGGTGACGTGGTTCTCGAGCCGAGGGGCTAAGGGATCCTTCGGCGCCGTGGCCGTCTTCACGCCCGGCGCCACGGCGTACGGCGACGGGACCTTCGTCGTACGTGGATCGGGTGTCGATCTCAACGTCAACTCATAAGGTGTGACAGGGTAGTTCGCTCGGCGGAACGTGTCCCGGGACGGCGAGATCATCGCGCGCCCGGTCTCCCGCGAGGGGACG
This sequence comes from Streptomyces sp. NPDC060002, assembly GCF_042737245.1. NCBI lineage: Bacteria > Bacillati > Actinomycetota > Actinomycetes > Kitasatosporales > Streptomycetaceae > Streptomyces > Streptomyces sp. NPDC060002. Next base: position 15,461 of record NZ_JBHWUW010000021.1, on the reverse strand, counting down.
GCCGCCGACCGGGTCGGTCTGCTGATGGCCAAGTCCCTGTCGCCCTTCGACCAGGCGGCCGGTCCGATCGTCACCGGCGGTACGACCGCGCAGCCGATGTACGCCAAATAGCCCTGCCGCAGGCTCGTGCACCGGAATACCGCGCGCTGTTGTGGTGCTCTGGTCATACCGGTGCGCGAGCGCGTCGAAGGGCTGGTGAGCAGATGGCAGCAGACCAGACGGTCCCACGGGCCGAGGCCCAGGCGGACCCCGACCCCGACCCCGTCGTCACGACCCCCTACGGGGCCGTACGCGGGAGGTGCGAGAACGGCATCGCCGCTTTCCGCGGGATCCCGTACGCGGCACCCCCCTTCGGGGCCCGCAGGTTCCGGCCGCCCGTGCCGCCCGAGCCCTGGGACGGGGTGCGCGACGCGGGAGCCTTCGGCGCGACGCCGCCGAAACCGCCGTACTCCGAGGCCTTCGCCCAGTACCTGTCCGACCCCGTCGTGGCGGGCGACGACTGCCTCAACCTCAACGTCTGGACGCCCGAGCCCGGCCCGGCCGCCCGGCTTCCCGTCCTCGTCTGGCTGCATGGCGGCGCCCTGACCAGGGGATCCTCGGCAATGCCGGTCTACGACGGACGGAACTTCGCCCGCGATGGAATCGTTTTCGTCTCTATCAACTACCGGCTGGGGGTGGAGGGCTACGGACTGTTCCCGGACGCCCCCGCGAATGCCGGTCTGCGCGATCAGCTCGCCGCGCTGGAATGGGTGCATCGCTCGATCAGGGCTTTCGGCGGCGACCCCGACAGGGTCACCCTTGCGGGACAGTCCGCCGGAGCCATCAGCGCCGGAGCCCTGATGGCGGCCCCGCAGGCACAGGGCCTGTTCCGGCGGGCCGTCCTCCAGAGCGGACCACCGGAGGCCTTCGAACGGGACAAGGTCCGGCGCATGGTCCGCCGTATGGCGACCCGGCTGAAGATCCCCGCCACCGCCGAGGCCTTCGCCTCCGTCGACCGGGATCTGCTGTTGCGTACCCAGGCGGAGGTCGGCAGGCTCAGCAGCCCCGTCCTGGGCGGGCCCGCCTTCGGCGTCATCGTCGACGGCGACCTCGTTCCGCGCGACCCGCTTCAGGCACTCGTCGACGGGGACGCGGCCCCCGGCGTCGACCTCCTCCTTGGCTGGACTCGGGACGAGTACCGGCTGTGGCTGGTCCCGGGCGGCCTGATGGAGCGCGTCGACCGGCTGGGGCCCGTCGCCCTCGCCGGCGCCATGGCCCGCTGTCACTGTGGCCACGAGGTGCCGCGCGGATACCGCGCCCTGCACCCCGGGGCCGGCACCGCCGAGATCGTCGGCCAGATGGTCACCGACAGCCTGCTGCGCCGCCCCCTGCAACAGCTGGCCGAGGCCCGCCCCGGGTCGTCCTACGTGTACGAGTTCGCCTGGCCCTCGCTCAGGCCCGGCCTCGGCGCGTGCCACGCCCTCGAGCTCGGTTTCGTCTTCGACACCGGCGAGACGGCCGAGTCCGCGAAACTCGCCGGGGGCGGCGCGCCGCAGGAACTGGCCGACGCGATGCACGGGGCGTGGACACGGTTCGTTGCCACGGGTGACCCCGGCTGGGAGGCCTGGGGGCTGGCGCATCCCGTGCGGATCTTCGGCGAGGCGGACACCGGGCGGGATGAGGGCGACGGTATGGCGCACGAGGTCGACGGCATGTCGTATACCGCATACGGTCCACAGGATCGTGAGCTGGCCCTGTGGGCCGCGTCGGCAGCAACCGCTCCACCGGGAGAACTCGTCGACGGGACGGCGACGTCGGATCCGCTACTCGGCAAGACCCTGCGTAGCGCGGAGCTCAGGTCCGCGATGCGCCGACTGCGCCGGGCCGGCGCAGTGAGAGGACGCTGACCGCCGGGCACACCTCGGTGCTGGGGCCGGTACGCGGTTTCCGTGTTACGTCGGAATTGGAGTCACCCGGCAAGCGCAAGCGCAAGTGGCGGAGGCCGGCAGCGGTGGGAGGGTGGCCGGAGCGCTACGCGGAGGTCAGTGTCCGAGCGATCGATGCGACCGCCTGAGGACCGACCCGGCAGCAGCCGCCGATCAGACGTGCCCCCGACTCCCGCCATCCCAGGACCTGTTCGGCGGTGAAGGTGGAACGGCCGCTCCAGGCGCGGGCTTCCGCGTCCCACACCTCGCCGCTGTTGGGGTAGACCACGACCGGTTTGCCCGTCACCCGAGCCGCAGTCGTCACAGCGGCTTGGACGTCTTCCGGGGCGCAGCAGTTCACACCGACCGCGATCACCTCGTCGGAGTCGGCGGCCAGGGCGAACGCCTCGTCCAACGGCTGCCCGGCGCGCGTACGGTCACCGGCGATCGAGTACGACAGCCAGGCCGGCACGCCGAGCCCGCGTACCGCCCGCAGCAGTGCCTCGGCCTCATCGGCGTCGGGAACCGTTTCCAGCGCCAACACATCGGGCGCTGCGGCGGCCAGGACCTCCAGCCGGGGACGGTGGAAACGTTCCAGTTCCTCGATGCTCAACCCGTAGCGGCCCCGGTACTCGGAGCCGTCCGCGAGCATGGCCCCGTACGGCCCCACCGACGCGGCCACCCACAACGGGTGAGCGAGGCCCGTGTGCCGGGCCTGCCGGGCCGCCTCCTGGGCGAGTTCCACGCTCAGCGCCAGCAGCCGGGCGGCTTCGTGGTGGTCGATGCCGCGCTTGGCGAAGCCCTCGAACGTGGCCTGGTAGCTGGAGGTGATCGCCACGTTCGCGCCGGCCTCGAAGTAGGCGAGGTGCGCCTGGGTGATCGCCTCGGGCTGCTCGGCGAGCAGCCGTGCCGACCACAGTTCGTCGCTCAGATCGTGCCCGGCGGACTCGAGCTGGTTGGACATACCGCCGTCAAGGACGACGGCTCCGGCGGCGAGAGCCGTGGTGAGGGAGGTCTCGGCGGAGGGAACAGGGATGTCGCTGGTCATGTCACGACGCTAGTCGAAGGGGCGGCAGACGGTCGGATATGTCCGGTAAATGAACAGAGTGACCACGATGTGGGACAGGAGAGGGGGCGGGCCGCCCTCGTGTCACCTCTTGCCCGCCTGGGAGACACGCGACGGCTCATCGTCCGTGCGCGGAGTGCCGTCCACCACGGCCGCGCGCACCGCCCCGCGTGCGCTTGGCCACAGGGACCAGCAGCCCGCCGAGCAATCCGGCTGCCAGGACGTACGGCCACCAGCCGAACGCGCCGCTCTCGGCCGCGCTCGTGCTGCGCGTCTCGGCTGTCACCGACCCCGACGAGGCCTGTCCGTGCGCGTCGGCCGAGGAGCTCACGGCTGTCGCGGTGAGGACCACGTCGTTGCCGTCCCCGCCCTTGTAACTGATCCGGTAAACGGTGTCAGCGAGCTTCACCTCGGCTCCCTCGCGCAGTTTGTCGAAGGTGCCGGTCGTGGCGGTGTCACCGGTGTGGTCCAGGACGGTGATCTCCTGGGCCGGCGTGTCGCCGGTCGCGGAAACTTCCTTGCCGGAAACGGTACCGGTTCCGGTCGGGGCGGAGGACTTGTCGTAAGCGGTACCAGCCCCGGTTGTCGCGGTGGCCGTTCCTGCCGCGGCCAGGTCGAGTCCGCCGCCCAGGGTGACCTTGCCGCCCACTTTCAGGGGCGTGTCCGTCAGGACCAGTTGCCCCTTGTCGTTCTGCGTGTAGGCGCCGGTCACGGTCAGCCCGCCCGTGACCACACCCTCGTTGGTCACGGCGCCGTTCACGGTGCCCTTCCCGCTGAGTGCGCTCGTCACCCGCAGTGCCGAGCCGCCGGTGTCCAGCCGCGCTCCCGCCGACGTCAGTCGGACCGCCCTGCTGTTGGTGAGAGTCGCCCCGTCCTCGAGCGCCAGGGTTCCTTGCCTGACCGTTGTCGTCCCGGTGTACGTCACCGCGGTGCCCGCAAGAGTCGTGGTCGCCGCTCCGGACTGGACGAACGAGCCGCTGCCGCCGAGCCGGGAGAGGGAGATCGCGGTCTTCGTGTTGCGCACGACGAGAGTGCCGTTGTTCACGATCCGGCGCCGGTCGGTACCGGTGAGCAGGGAGCCGTCTCCCTGTGCCGACCCGAGTCGCAGAACCGACCCCTTCTGTACGGTCGTTGAACCGTCGTAGTACTGCGCGGCCGCGAAGGTGACGTCGTTGCCCTTTGTTCCGGCGATGACGATGTCACCGGCGCCGGGCACGGCCAGGGTGTCGTGGTACTTGCCGCCGCCGATCGGCGCACCCAAGGTGACCGGCCCGTTGTAGGCGAACGTCAGCAGGGACCGCCGTCCGCCGGCCTCGTGCAGGTTGATGTAAACGGTGTCCTTCGTTCCCGGCATGAAGATCTTGTGCGTGGTGCCGTCGCCCCACTGCACGTCGGCGCCCTCGATGTTGGTGCCGCGCTTGTTCAGCTGGTGCGCGACGGAACGCCAGTTGATGTCCGGGTCGCTGAGCGAGGGATCGGTGTCGCCGCCCTGGTCGCTGTAGCTGTACTGACCGGTGAGGACGACCTTGCTGCCCGGCCGCGAGTGCACGTTGACGTCGCTGCCGTACTCCCGCTGGTAGAAGTCCTGCCGCAGCGTGATCGTCTGGTGCAGCGGGGTGTCGATGATCCAGGAGCCCTGGTTGAGGATCGCCCGGGCGTTGGGCAGCGACACCGGGTACTCGGGACGGCCGACCGCCATCCCGGTGCCGTTGTCGATGACCCCGGAGAAGGGGTGCGTGCCCGCCAGGTCGAGCGTGCCCCACATGCTGCGGGGCTGGGTGACGAGGCCGGAGCCGCTGATCGTACCGATGTTGAAGGTGCGGGTCAGCGAGAGCCGGAGTGTGCCGTCGACGCGGACGTTGAGCTGATTGAGCCGGTAACCGGGAGTGTCGTAGGGGAAGTGCCCGATCAGCCCTGTGCCCCCGCCGGTGCCGTACTGGAGGGTCGACCCACGCTCCACAGTGATCGCGGGCGGGTCGGGATTGCCGACCGTTGTGTAGGGATGGTTTCCGCCCTGCGTGCGCACCACCTGCCGCTGGCGTGCCTTGGGCAACGTGAAATCGCTGTCTTTGCTGAGGACCAGGGTTCCGCCGCCGCGCACGGTAAGCGTTCCCTGGCCGCGGAAAACGCCCTCGTAGGTTGTTGTCCCGGAGGTCACGGTGACCACGGTGTCACCGGTGAGCGTCACGTCCCGGTTCGCGAGGACATCGGCGGTGACGTCCCGGGCGTCGGCGGCCACGGCCGGGGGAGCGGTGGCCACAAGGGCGGCGACGGCCGCGAGGGCGCCGACGACCGCTGCTGAGGTGTGGAGAAGGCTGCGCACGCATCGGAGACGCGTCGGCGCGGCGCCGATAACAGAAACTTGCTTCCCCGAGTGCCGTCGGGGACCTCGCCGCACCCGGAAAACCACCTTCCCGCCGGAAAATTCCGGAAAGGGCTTTCCATCAAGTCCCGTCCGACCCGTTGACCTGCCCGTAACACGCCCTTACCTTTTCGGCGTTCGTCATTCCACATGTTGTTCGCAGTTCCGAACACCCCTCTGGGTGAGCCCAGCCGCCACACCCGGATCCAGGCCTTCGACCCGCATCCGGACGGCACCCCCTACTTCGGCGTCCCCGTCGCCGACACGTGAAGGAGAGTGCGTGAGATGAGACGTGCGTACACGACCCTGCTCGCCCTCTGTCTTGTGCTGATGGGCGCCCTTGCGACCGCGGGACCCGCCCAGGCGGCGCCCGTGACGATCGTCAACGGCACCCAGATCAACGACAGTTCCGGCAGTCCCGTACACGCCCATGGCGGTGGCGTTCTCAAAGTCGGCTCCTACTACTACTGGTTCGGCGAGAACCGCAACGCCGACAACACCTTCCGCTACGTGGACGCCTACCGTTCCACCGATCTGAAGAACTGGGAGTTCCGTAACCACGTTCTGACCCAGTCGAGCGACTCCGAGCTGGCCGCCGCCAACATCGAACGCCCGAAGGTCATGTACAACGCGTCCACCGGCAAGTTCGTGATGTGGATGCACAAGGAGAACGGCACCGACTACAGCGAGGCCCGAGCCGCCGTCGCCGTGTCGGACACCGTCGACGGAAACTACACCTGGCAGGGCAGTTTCCGCCCGCTCGACCAGCACATGTCTCGTGACATCACGGTTTTCGTGGACAGTGACGGCGCCGGATACATGGTTTCGGCCGCACGCGAGAACTACGACCTCCAGATCTACCGGCTCACCGCCGACTACACCGGTATCGCGAGCCTGGTCGCCGACCCATGGCACGGCGGTCACCGCGAGGCGCCGGCGCTGTTCAAGCGGGGTGGTGTCTACTTCATGCTCACCTCCGGCGCGACCGGCTGGAGTGCCAACCAGCAGCAGTACGCCACCGCGACCTCACTCGCCGGCCCCTGGTCGGCCATGACGAACGTCGGCGACTCGACGGCGTACGGCTCGCAGACCGCGTACGTACTCCCTGTCCAGGGCACTTCCGGGACCTCGTACCTCTACCTGGGTGACCGCTGGGGCAACTCCTTCGGCGGGACGGTCAACGACTCGCGTTACGTCTGGTTTCCGCTGAGCTTCCCCACGACCACCTCGCTGTCGATGTCCTGGTCCCCCGAGGTCACCGTCGACACGGCGGAGGGAACGATTACCGGAACGAGTGCTACGTACAACACGCTCATCGCCCGGCACAGCAGCAAGTGCGCGGATGTCACGAGTCAGTCCCTCTGGGCTGGCGCCCAGATCAAGCAGTACGACTGCAACGGCGGTAACAACCAGAAGTACTGGTTCAAGTCCGTCGGAAGCGGTTACTACCAGTTGGTCGTCAGAAGCAGTTCTCTGTGTGTGCAGGAGAACGAGAGCACGGTCAGCCAAGAGAACTGCACGACGGCCACCAGTCAGCAGTGGTCGCTGACGACTTCGGGCGGCTACGTCAACGTCAAGTCCCGCGCGAGCGGCGAGTGCCTGGACGTGAACGGCGCGTCCACCGCCAACTCCGCCGCGCTCATCACCTACACGTGCAACGGAGGAACCAATCAGCAGTGGACGCGCGGCACCTGACCTACGTCAGGCAAGCAGGTCGATCGCGTCGACCGACGTGCCCGCGCTGAGGTAGGAGGTCGTCCCCGAACCGCTCACCACGTTGATCTTCAGCACGTTGTACTGGCTCGTGTCCGTGAGCCATGCACTCGCCGGGACGCTGTAGGTGAACGTGTAGTTGTTGCCCCGGTAGGACCCGTTGGTCAGGGACCGGGTGCTCGGCTGGGTGGGCGGGGAGGGGATGGCCGAGGTCCAGGTGCCGTTCACGACGACCTGGGGCCGGCCGTTGGCGTAGGCCGTCGTCACGCCGATGCGCAGGGTGTGCGCGGCGGCGGCCTGGGCCGCGGTCAGCTTGAAGTACACGAGCAGGCCGCTGTTGACGTCCTTCCAGATGTAGCAGGGGAAGGCCGAGGTCTCGCTGCCGCTGCCGATCACCACGTTGCCGGTCCAGGCGGTGGCCCGGACGTCCGACGGGTGCGCGTACGTCATCAGGTCGGCGTTCTTGAAGCCGCTCGGTGTACCGGTCCAGTCGTTGATCCGCCAGATCGCGCTCGCGTTGCCCGGGTCGTTCGAGGTCGGGATCGCGATGGAGTTGAGGGTGGTCGTCCCGCCTGCGGACACGGTCACCTGGGTACTGTGTACAGCCAGTTCGCTCTTGTGGACGGTCAGCGTGTACGTCCCCGGGAGCACCCCGGTGATCGAGAAGTAGCCGTCGGACGACCGTGCCGAACCCCAGTACTGAGCAGCCGAGTTGGCCAGTCCGACCGTGTACGGGTACGCCGTGTTGCGTCCCGTGATGCCGACTCCCGCGACCCGGCCCCGGCCGCTCGCCGCGACGTAGCCGGAGATGCCGAGCGCGTCAGCCCACGAGGTGGTCAGGGTTCCCGGGAACAGTGACGAAGAGGGTGCGCCACCGTCGGTGAAGGCGATGACGTAGGGGCCCTGGAGGCCGAAGCGCTGCTCCTCGGTCTGGTTCTGGCCGTAGTACAGGATCTCGTACAGGCCGCCGCCGTCGGCGCTCTGGTGGCGCAGGAGGGAGCGGTAGAAGGGGCCGCCCGAGGCCTTCTCGTGGTTGCTGCGCACGATCCAGAGACCGACGCTGCCGGTGGTCCAGCCGATGTAGTCGTAATCCATGACGCGCAGCTTGGAGTAGTGCTTGGAGCGGGTCTGGCCGTCGGATTTCGCGAAGACGTCGGAGGCCTCGATGGTGCTGGTCGTGTACGTGTAGGAGTCGGGCTCGTCGTTGAGGAACAGGCCCGCCTTGACGCGCACGATGTAACGGGTTGCCGAAACGGATGTGTCGGCCTTGTTGGTCCACAGGTAGACGTGGTTCTCGCCGCTTCGGGCCGCGTAGTAGTGCTTGAGCGTGCCGTGCGTGACCGAGACCAGGATCGTCGAGCCGGACTGCGCGATCGTCACGGTGGAACTGCCGAGGCCCGACTCGATGTGCGAGTTCATGCCGCCGTAGCCCTGGTACTCGGTTCCCCTGTAGGTCAGCGAGGTCAGGTCGCCGGTGGACTTGCTGACCTTGAAGACCAGGTTGGCGCCGGTGTCGACGACGTAGTTCGAGCCGTCGTCGGTGTAGCCGAAGGCTGCTGCGGCGGCCGGTGCGGCGAGCGGCCCGGCCAGGGCGGCCGAGCCTGCCGTGGCCGCGCTGCCGAGGACGAAGGTGCGGCGTCGGATCGGCCGGTGGCTGTCGGATCCGGACATGGGGGTGCCTCCTTCGGGAGGTGTGGGGGTGCGGGTGCCTGAGAGAGTGACAGTTGAATCGATTTCGCGAAAGGGCTTTCGCTCGCGGGAGGTTGGCAATCTTGCGAAATCGGCCCAAGGTCTAGAAAGCGCTTGCCGGAGGCGGTACGGTCCAGCCGCCAGCCCTGTTGCCGTGACGGAGGAGCCGCAAGTGAGACGTTTCAACATCGCCGTCCTCGCGGCGCTGACCCTGACCGTCGGTCTGACGGCGGTACCCGCCGCTCAGGCGCACGGCGGTCGCACACCCCTCGGCATCGACAACTGCACCGCAACCGCCTGCCACTTCGATGTCCCGCCCGGTACCTACAACGTCGAGGTCGTCCTCGGCGGCCTCGACGAGTCGAGCACCGGCATCAGCGGGGAGACCCGGCGCGCCCTGCTCCCCGAGACCGGCGCTCCCGCCGGTGAACGCGTTGTCCGCAGCTTCACGGTGGACGTCCGAACCCCTGAGGGCGAGCCGACGGGAGCGGCCGGAACCGCCGGTCTGGATCTGGCGGTCGGCGGCACGGCGCCGGCCTTGGCCGACATCAGAGTCACCCCGGCCCGGCACGCACGCCAGGTCTTCCTCGTCGGTGACTCCACTGTCTGTGACCAGCCGGCGGACCCGTACACCGGGTGGGGCCAGCAGTTGCCGCAGTACCTGCGCAAGGGAGTCTCGGTCGCCAACTACGCTGATTCCGGGGAGAGTACGGTCACCTATCTGGGGAACCCGCTGCTCTGGGCCACGGTTCAGCCGCTGATCCGCCCGGGCGATCTCGTCCTGGTCCAACTCGCCCACAACGACAAGACGACGGACGAGGCGACCTACCGGGCGAATCTCGAGACACTCGTGGCGGGAGTGAGGGAGAAGGGCGGTCAGCCGGTCCTGGTGACCCCCATCGTGCGCCGCTGGTTCAACACCGACGGCACGCTGAACAACGCAACGGCCCTGCTGGTCAACGGCCTTGGCGTCGATCACCCGGCAGTGATCCGCTCGGTCGCCGCCACACAGGAGGTTCCGCTGATCGACCTCACCGCCAGGACCAAGGCGCTGGTGGAGTCCCTGGGCGTCGAGGGCTCCAAGGCGCTCTACCTGTACAACGAGAAGCGCGACAACACGCACACCTCCGCGCACGGAGCAACGGTCTACGCGGGCCTGGTCCGCGACGAACTCGTCGCCCAGCATCTGGTGCCGAGGGGCACCGTGCGGGTGGGATGAACGCCTGGGGGCGCCCCGACCGGAACCGGGACGCCCCCAGGTCCTGGCATCACCAGGCTCCGCACCGGCCGCGAAGGAAAGAAACAACAGATGCACCTGCCCCCGCCCGACCTCGTCCGCAGCCCCCGCACCGGCTACACCCGCGCCCACTGGGAGGCGGCCGCCGACGCGCTGCTCGCCGCAGTGGAGCCGTACGCCACCGAGGATCGCGCTCTCTATCACTTTCCCGGCGGCCGAGGAAGCTGGTCGGGCCGCCTCTCCGACGGCCTGGAAGGGTACGCTCGCACGTTGCTGCTGGCGGCCTTCCGTCGTGACGAGACGGCGCTGGAGCGTTACGCAAGCGGTCTCGCGGCTGGTGTCCGCGGCGTCTGGCCCCGCGTCGAGGACCGCGGTCAGCCCCTCGTCGAGGCCGCGTCGATCGCCCTGGCGCTGCGGCTGACCCGTCCGCTGCTCTGGGACCGTCTCGACGACAGCGTCCGACAGCGCGCCGCGGCCTGGCTCGGAGACGCGCTGACCGCCGAGGCCTGGCCCTGCAACTGGGAGTTGTTCCCGGTGACGGTAGGCGGTTTCCTGGAGTCCGTCGGCCATGAGCCGGAGGCTTCTCGCAAGGCGATCGACCGCGGGTTGGAGCGCATCGAGCAGTGGTACGTCGCCGACGGTTGGTACAGCGACGGCGCCGGCCGCGCCTTCGACTACTACAACGGCTGGGCGATGCACCTCTACCCGGTCCTGCACGCCTGGCTGGCCGACGATCCCGAGCTGCTCACCCTCTACGGCGACCGGCTCAGGACCCATCTCGACGACTACGCACGTCTGTTCGGAGGCGACGGCGCCCCCCTGCACCAGGGCCGTTCCCTCACCTACCGCTTCGCCACCACCGCCCCTCTGTGGCTGGGCGCCCTGACCGGCCGGACCCCACTGCTCCCCGGCGAGACGCGCCGCCTGGCCTCGGGAGCGTTGAAGTACTTCCTGGAACGCGACGCGGTCGACGAACACGGCTTGCTGACCCTCGGCTGGCACGGTCCCGACGAGTCGGTCCTCCAGGGCTACTCGGGACCCGCCTCCCCCTACTGGGCGAGCAAGGGTTTCCTCGGTCTGCTGATTCCACCGGATCACGAGGTGTGGACGGCGACGGAGGAGGCGGGGCCGGTGGAACGGGGAAACGCGGTTACCCCCGTTGCTGCTCCCAACTGGCTGCTTCAGTCGACAAGTTCGGACGGGGTGGTCCGCCTGCACAACCACGGCAGTGAGGACGTCCGTTACGACCCGTACTACACGAGGTTCGCGTACTCCACGGTCACGCGGCCGCTGGACGCGCCGCCGGACAACGTCGTCATGGTCGGCGGCGACCCGCATCGCGAGGGCATCGTCCCGCTCGGAGTGGGGGAGGACTGGGCCGCCTCCCGATACGTGCTGAGCTCCGGGGCCGAAGTCACCAGCCTGGTGGTGGCCGAGGGTGCGGTGGAGGTGCGGGCCCACCTGGTGGCCGGCGCGGAGCCGGGAACGGAAGTGCGCATCACGGGCTGGGTACCGGTGGAGGGCGGGGACGAGCGGGCGGAACTGGTGCCCGTGCACGGGCTGGCGGGCACGTCCCCCCTGTCGGGTGTGCTGGGAGAGGGCCCGTCGACTCTCTTCGTCGCGCTCGCCCGCCTCACCGCCGAGCCGGACCCCCCGCCCCTCCGGGAACTGGTGTCCGTGGAGGTGCAGAGGGTGGATGCCGACACCGCTCACGACGCGTACGACCTGAGCGTTTGCCGGCCGACGGGTTCGGAACGCCACTTCCGCTTCACGGCTTCAGACGAGCGATCCGCAACGTCGTCGTGGTCGGTGACGCCCCGGTGAGCGGTTTTGCGTAGGTCGGCGTGACGGGGGCGTACGCCCAGGTCAGTGTCCCGTCCTTGAGGACCGCGAGGTCACCGGTGATGCGGGTGCTCACCACCTTGTCCGGGCTCTGGACCTTGCCGTTCCAGTCGACGAGACGCAGGTGGGTGCCCGTGAAGGCGCCGGTGCAGGTACCGCTCGCGCACTTGGCGCCCTTGAGGGACTCCCAGGAGACGAGGAGGCGGTCCTTGCCGTACGGGACGACATGGACGTTGACGTTCTCCGTGCCGGCGGCGCTTGTGAGGTAGACGGCCTTGCCCGGACCGGAGTTGCGGTTCTTCAGGAACGCCAGTGCGACCTGATGGGTGCTCGTCTTCGGCTTCACCGTCCACCCGCGACCGCTGGCGTCGTCCGGGTTCTTCTTGGCCGAGACGGCGCCGCGCGAGGCGAAAGCGGTTACGTAACGGCCGGTGGACGACTTCACGAGGTCGCCGGTGCGGCCGGGGAAGGTACCGCCGCAGTACCCGGCCCAGCACTGCTCGCGCTGCACCACCGGGGCGGTGTCCGGAGCACCGATCCCGGTCGAGACGAACAGCCCCGAGCGCCAGTCGTCGAAGCACAGGGAGGTGAAGGCGCCGGAGGTCTCGGCGTGCAGGGCGATGCCCTCGTTGTGGCTGCAACCCCAGCTCCAGCCCCCGGTGAGCTTCGCCCCCTTGGCGCTGAGGTACGCCATCTTGTCCCCGAAGTGCCCGTCGGCGAAGCCGCCCGCTCCGTGCACGACGAAGTAGGCGCCGTACTTCGTCCCGTTCCAGGTGAGTTGTCCGTCGAGCAGCGGCGCGGTGTCGTGGGAAGCGGTTCCGGTGAGTTTCGTGAGGAAGGTCCGCTTGCCACCCGTATAGCGGACGATCGCGGCCGCCGTCTCCTTCCACTTGTTCGTGTCGGCGACTCGAGTGAGCAGGGCGAAGCCGTCGTTGTGCGCGACCAGGCCTCCGACCTCCTTGGCGCCCTTGACGACCGTGTCGGCGCCCGAGCGCTTCCCGGCGGCGGTGAGCGGGGTGACGTGGACGCCGTCCGCCGCGGGCCAGGCGACGCGCAGCGTGCCGTTCGGGGCCACCGCGGTCGTCGTCCGCGTCCACTCCCGGGTGTTGTTGTAACCGGGCGACAGATAGGGGAACTTGGCGGCGAGCGTGACGACGGTGGTGGTGGGGGTGAGGTTCGGGGAGGTCGTCGCGGCCCCGGCGGTGCCCCACCAGGCGCCGGCGAGCACTCCGGCAGCAGCGAGGGCGCCGATCGCGGGCTTGCGGGCCGCGCGCATACGGCGGTGGCGCGTCGTGCGTCGTGCAGATGTCATGGCCAGTGGTTGCCGCTGGGCAGGAGAAAGTTGCCGTGCTGGGTGGACACGGAGGGAACTGTTGTGGCGGACGTGGTCACGGTGACTGGAACCGGGCCTGCTGGGTGGACGTGGCTCGGTTCGTGCTCCTCAGAGGGCGCGTGCAGGTGGAGGGGGAGATTCTCCGTTGCCCCGCGTGAGCGGAGTGCACAAGAATCCTCGTATGACTTCTGCCATCCGTCACGTGACGATCGACAGCTCCGATGCCTACGCCCTCGGTACCTTCTGGTCCGAGGTGCTTGGCCAGCCTCTCCACGAGGACGACAAGCCGGGCGACGAGGAGGCGTTGATCGAGGGCGCGGGGATGCTCTTCGTCACCGTCCCGGAGGCCAAGAGCCGGAAGAACCGCATCCATTTCGACCTCCAGCCGCAGGACCGTACCCGCGACGAGGAGGTCGAGCGTCTGCTCGCCCTCGGCGCCACGCTTTTCGACGACCGCCGAAGGGCCGACGGCACGGGGTGGGCGGTCCTCGCGGACCCGGAGGGAAACGAGTTCTGCGTCGAGCGGAGCGCGGGAGAGCGGGCCGCGGGCTGAGGCGGCGGTAACAGGGCAGGAAACGGACGCGTCGGCAGCCACCTGTCCAGCAGGGGACCGGTGTAGAAGAAAAATCCGCTGGAAACAGTTCGCCAGGAAGTTCGCCGGAAACAGTCCGGCGGCCTGATCAGCGGAGACAGTTCGGCGGGACAGTTCGGCGGAGGCCGAAAGGACGCGCCCCTAGCGTGGACCGCATGCGTGCATCCAGGGCGACCTCGAACCCCTTCGCCGGCCTTCACCACGCCGAGACCCCCCTCCTCCTGCCCAACGCCTGGGACCATGCCGGCGCGATGGCCATGGCGGGAAAGGGTTTCCGAGCGATCGGCACGACGAGCCTCGCGGTGGCGGCGGCGGTGGGGCTGCCGGACGGCGCGTCGGCGACTCGCGACGAAACCCTACGGCTCGCGCTGGTTCTGGGTTCGCAACCGTTTCTCCTGTCCGTCGATGCGGAAAGCGGTTTCAGTGAAGATCCCGACGAGGTGGGCGAGTTCGCCCGTCAGCTTGGGGCTGTGGGCGCGGTCGGTATCAACCTGGAGGATGCCCTGGGGTCGGTCGACCGGCATGCAGCGAAGATCGCCGCAGTCAAGGCTGCCGCACCCGGCCTTTTCGTCAACGCACGCACCGACACGTACTGGCCCGGCGGACATGGCGAATGCGGCGTACGCAGCGGAGCCGAAACGCTGTCCCGCCTCGATGCCTATCAACAGGCGGGCGCGGACGGGGTCTTCGTCCCGGGACTGACCGATGCGCGGGAGATCGCGGCTCTCGTCGCACGACTGGACGTTCCCCTCAACGTCCTCTACTCGCCGACTGGCCCCACGGTTCCCCAACTCGGCGATCTGGGGGTGAGCCGGATCAGCCTCGGCTCGTTTCTCTACCGGCGAGCCATGGGTGCGGCGCTCGACGCGCTGGACGAGATCCGTGAGGGACGTGAGCCGGGTGGCCGTACGCCGACGTACGAGGACGTACAGGAAATGCGTGCTGACATAGCGGACCATGTCTGACGGCGTCAGCTGACGGCGTCGCCGGTGTCTGCCTCCCGCGGCCAGTGGGTCAGGGCCGTGTGCAGGGCGTCGATCGCCTTGTCCCACGACCGCTGCACATCCCGGGGCGCACCGAAGCCGCCGGCGGCCTCCAGCGTGCAGTACCCGTGAAAGGTGCTGCGCAGCAGGCGGACGGCGTCGGTGAGGTCGGGTTCGTCGAGGCCGTAGGCACGGAGCATTCCGTAAGTGATCTCGGCGGTCCGGCGCGGGGCGGGGGACGCGGCGGCCAGTTCTCGGTCGAATTCCTGGTCGATCCGGATCTGGGTGGCGGCGTACCGGCCCGGGTGCCGGAGGGCGTACTCCCGGTACGCCCCGGCGAAGGCGACCAGCGCCTCTTTGCCGGCGAGTCCCACGACGGCCACGGCGATCCGGTCGATCATCTCGCCGCCGACCAGCAGCGCGAGCCTTGTCCGCAGTTCCCGGAGGTTTCTGACGTGCGAGTACAAGCTCGCGTCCTTGACTCCGAACCGTCGGGCCAGCGCCGAAATGCTGACCTTGTCGAAACCGACCTCGTCGGCCAGCTCCGCGGCGGCTTCGACGAGGCGGTCGGTGGTCAGGCCGACTCGTGGCATGGGGACCGCCTTGTGTGCGCTCGTTACCTGGAGGTATCAGGCAGGATCCTAGTACTCCAGCAGGATTTCGCTGTCTGACCTGGTCTTTTCGCCGGGTGGCGGGAGTGTAGCGGGACTTGGGCCGTGCGGGGGCGGTCTCACGGAGAC